>JAGREI010000306.1 GCA_020446625.1 Erythrobacter sp. | reverse complement strand
GCCCACTGGTTGTTGACCACGTTGAAGATCACCGGCGCCTGGTAAACAGTGGCAAACAGCAGCGCGGCGTGGAAGTCGCCTTCGGCGGTGCTGCCTTCGCCCACCCAGGTGGCGGCGATGCGCGAATCGCCCTTGCTGGCGCTGGCCATGGCGAAGCCGGTCGCCTGCGGCAGCTGGGTGGCGAGGTTGCCCGAAATGGAGAAGAAGTTCAGCCGCTTCGAACAGTACATGATCGGCAGCTGGCGGCCCTTCAGCTTGTCGCCCCGGTTCGAGTAGATCTGGTTGACCATCTCGGTAAGGCGATAGCCGCGCGCGATCAGGCAGCCCTGCTGGCGGTAGGAGGGGAAGATCATGTCTTCCGCGTCCAGCGCGTGGGTGGCGCAGACCGAGGTCGCCTCTTCGCCGGTACACTTCATGTAGAAGCTGGTCTTGCCCTGCCGTTGGGCGCGGTACATGCGGTTGTCGAAGGCGCGCACCAGCGCCATCTCGCGCAGCATCGTGCGCAGGGTATCGGGCGAGAGGCGCGGATCCCACGGCCCGTGCGCCTGGTGATCGTCCCCCAGCACGCGGATCAGGTCATCGCACAGGGGGTGCGTTTCCTTCGCGGGGCAGCTTTCGTCAGGACGCGGCTGCGCGCCGGGCTGGCTGATCTTCAGGTGGCTGAAGTCGACCGCGTCGCCGGGGCGATAGTGCGGTTCGGGGACGTGCAGCGAAAGGCGTGGCCGGTTCTGGCGGGGGCGGTTGTGGCCCGTCTCGTTGTCGGCATTCGCCATCGCCAGCTCCCATAACATTATTGCGCGTTACGAGAATTATATTAGTTTCTGCTGTAACGGTCAATCCGCCCTAGCACAGCTGGAACTACACCGCCACAGGGGCGCGAAGCACCCCTTGCGGTTCGTAATCAAGCACCTCGAAATCGTCGAAACGGTAATCGAAAATTGTTGGCGGCACCCGCTTCAGCACAAGTTTCGGATTGCCCGCCGGTTCCCGCTCCAGCTGCGCTTCGATCAGATCTGTGTGGTTGAGGTACAAATGCGTGTCGCCGCCGCTCCACACCAGCTCGCCCGGCAGCAGAGAGGCCTGCGCCGCCATCATCCGCGTCAGCAGCGCCGCGCCGAACAGGTTGAACGGCAGGCCCAGCGCGACATCGCAGCTGCGCTGGTAGAGCAGGCAGTTGAGGCGGGCGCTGTCGCCCTCCCCTGCCACATGAAACTGATAGGTCTTGTGGCACGGCGGCAAGGCCATCCGGTCCAGCTCGGCCACGTTCCAGCCTTCGATGATGTGGCGACGGCTGCCGGGGTTGGTGCGCAGGCTCTCCACCACCTCGGCCACCTGGTTGATGCCGGGGCCAGGGGTATACTTGCCATCCGGCCCGTACTGGTAGGTCGGCCAGTCGACCCATTGCTTGCCGTAGACCGGGCCGAGATCGCCCCAGTTCGCGGCGAACGCCTCGTCAGCGACGATCCGCGCCTCGAATTGCTCCTGGCTGATCTGCTCGCCCGAAGCCTGGCGGTATTTCTTCAGCGGCCAGTCGCTCCAGATCGTCACCCCCTGTTGCAGCAGCGGGCGGATGTTGGTGTCCCCGGTGAGGAACCACAGCATTTCCTTCGCCGCCGCCTTCCAGAACACCCGTTTGGTGGTGAGCAGCGGCACGGCATCGTTCGCCAGGTCGAACCGCAGCATGGTGCCGAATACCGATCGCGTGCCGACGCCGGTGCGGTCCATGCGTTGATCGCCGTGCAGCCAGATGTGGCGCATCAGGTCGAGGTATTGCCATTCGGGGTGGCGCCGGGCGGTGGTCATGCCCCTTGGCTACTCCCGCCACGCGCTCAGGCCAAGATCACAGCCCGTGATATTCCCGATACCATTGCACGAACCGCGGCAGGCCCTGCTCGATGCTCGTCGTGGGCTGGTAGCCCAGATCGCGCTGGATCGCGGCGATATCGGCATAGGTGCGCACCACGTCGCCCGGCTGCATCGGCTGCCAGTCGATTGCCGCCTTCACTCCGCAGGCCGATTCGAGCACGGCGATGAAGTCGAGCAGCTTTTCCGAGCGGTGGTTGCCGATGTTGTAGAGCGCGTGGGGCTTCACCGACCCACCCGCCTTCACCGCGCCATCGTCGGCAGGCGCATGGTCGAGCACCGCCAGCACGCCCGCGATGATGTCGTCGATATGGGTGAAGTCGCGCCACATCTCGCCGCCGTGGAACACCGGGATCGGCTCTCCCGCCAGGATCTTCTTGGTGAAGATCCAGTAGGCCATGTCGGGCCGCCCCCAGTCGCCATAGACGGTGAAGAACCTGAGGCCCGTCAGCGGAATCCGGTAGAGGTGGGCGTAGGTCTCGCTCATCAGCTCGTCCGCCTTCTTGGTGGCGGCATAGAGGCTGACGGGGTGATCGGCGCGGTCGTCCACGCTGAACGGCACCTTGTCGTTGCCGCCATAGACGCTGGAGGAGCTGGCATAGACCATGTGCTCCACCCCGCGATGGCGCGCGAATTCCAGCATGTTGGCATGGCCGACCAGGTTCGACTGCACATAGGCCGCCGGGTTCTCCAGCGAATAGCGCACCCCCGCCTGCGCCCCGAGGTGGACGATCCGGTCCACCTGCACCCCGTCCAGCGCCTCTTCCAGCGCGGCCATGTCCGCGAAATCGAGATGGTGGAAATGGAACCGCGCGCCGTCGATTCGGGCGATCCGTTCCAGCCGGGCGTGCTTCAGCCGGGGGTCGTAATAGTCGTTCAGGCTGTCGATCCCGATCACCGTATCGCCGCGCGCCAGCAGGCGTTCGCTCAGCGCCGCGCCGATGAAGCCAGCCGCCCCGGTAACCAGAACCTGCATCCCTGCCCGAACCTTTCACAATTGCGCCTTGCTAGTGGCAGCGCACAGGCCATTGCGCAATGCGGCAAACAGGTGCTTGCCAGCACGGGACACTGACCCTATAGGGCCGCCTCTGCCTCGCAGGGCCATGCGCCTTGCAAGCGTCCGGTCGGGGAGTAGCTCAGCCTGGTAGAGCACTGTCTTCGGGAGGCAGGGGCCGGAGGTTCGAATCCTCTCTCCCCGACCAGTTTTCGCTAGACAAAACCGTCCGGGGGACGGTTTTGCGCGAAAACTCCCAAGCGAAGCGCGGGAGATCCCGTGCAGATCTTCCCGCTCTCAGATATCCGGGAACCGCTTCCCCTCCCCCCTTGTAATCGAACCGCAACATCGCCATTGGGGCCGTGCGCCAATCCCGCCCATTGCAGCAACGGTAATCGATGACCCGCACCCATCCCTTCGCCCACGAAGACGGTGACGACAAGCTGCACGAGGAGTGCGGCATCTTCGGCATCATCGGTGCAGCGGGCGACGCTGCCGCCGCCACCGCGCTGGGGCTGCACGCCCTGCAACACCGCGGGCAGGAAGCCGTCGGCATCACCAGCTTCGACGGCAGCGAGTTCTTCACCCGCCGCGCGCTGGGCCATGTGGCGGAGAATTTCTCCAGCGGCGAATCGCTGGCAGAGCTGCCGGGCAACATGGCGGCGGGCCACGTGCGCTATTCCACTACCGGCGGATCGGGCCTGCGTAACGTCCAGCCGCTCTATGCTGACCTCGCCAGCGGGGGCTTTGCCGTGGCGCATAACGGCAATATTTCCAACGCCATGAAGCTGCGCGCCGAACTGGTGAACAAGGGCGCGATCTTCCAGTCCACTTCGGACACCGAGGTGATCATCCACCTCGTCGCCACCAGCCGTTATCCCACCATGCTTGACAAGCTGGTGGACGCGCTGCGGCTGGTGGAAGGCGCCTATGCCCTGATCGTGATGACCCCGCGCGGCATGGCCGCCTGCCGCGATCCGCTGGGCATTCGCCCGCTGGTGATGGGCAAGCTGGGCGATGCCACCGTCTTCGCCAGCGAGACCGTGGCGCTCGACGTGGTGGGCGCGGAATTCACCCGCCAGGTGGAACCCGGCGAGTTCATCGAGGTCGACTTCGACGGCACGGTGCGCACCCACCGCCCCTTCGGCAATGTCGCGCCGCGCCCGTGCATCTTCGAGCACGTCTATTTCAGCCGCCCCGATTCGGTGTTCAACGACCGCTCGGTCTACGCCAGCCGCCGCAGCATCGGCATGGAACTGGCGCGCGAGGCGCCGTGCGATGCCGACCTGGTGGTGCCGGTGCCGGATTCGGGCGTGCCCGCCGCGATCGGCTATGCGCAGGAATCGGGCATTCCCTTCGAACTGGGCATCATCCGCTCGCACTATGTCGGGCGCACCTTCATCCAGCCGAGCGATGCCAGCCGCCACGCCGGGGTGAAGCGCAAGCACAATGCCAACCGCGCCATCGTGGAAGGCAAGCGCATCGTGCTGATCGACGATTCGATCGTGCGTGGCACCACCAGTATGAAGATCGTCGAGATCATGCGCGATGCGGGCGCGAAGGAAGTGCACTTCCGCGTCGCCAGCCCGCCCACCGGGCATGGCTGCTACTACGGCGTCGACACGCCTGAGCGATCGAAGTTGCTGGCGGGCCGGATGGACCTGGAAGCCATGCGCGAATTCATCAAGGCCGACAGCCTCGCTTTCGTCAGCATCGACGGGCTGTACCGCGCCGTGGGCTTGGCGGGCCGCGATCCGGCCTGCCCGCAATATTGCGATGCCTGCTTCACCGGCGAGTATCCCACCCCGCTGACCGACCTCGCCGGCCGCAAGGACCGTGAGGCGCAGCTGTCCCTGCCCGTGAACGAGGACGCCTGATGGCCGAAAATTCCGTCGACCAAAGCGGTCATGGGCCGCTCAGCGGCAAGATCGCCCTCGTCACCGGGGCCAGCCGCGGGATCGGCGCGGCCACCGCGGTGGCACTGGCCGAACGCGGCGCGCACGTGGTGCTGGTGGCGCGCAAGGTGAAGGACCTGGAAGCGGTGGAGGATGCCATCCACGCCGCGGGCGGCACCAGCACCATCGCCCCGCTCGACCTGACCGAAAGCGACGGCATCGTGCGGCTGGCGCAGGCCGTGGCCGAGCGGTGGGACCGGCTGGACGTACTGGTGATCAACGCCGCCATGCTGCCCACACTGACGCCCGTCACCCAGATCGACGGCAAGCAGTTCAACCAGGCGCTGACGCTGAACGTGCTCGCCACGCAGGCGCTGCTGGCCGCCTTCGATCCGCTGCTGAAGCGCGCGCCCGCTGGCCGGATTATCGGCGTCACCAGCTCGCTTGGCACCGAGGCGCGGCCGTTCTGGGGGGCCTATGGCGCCACCAAGGCCGCGTTCGAGAACCTGCTGGAAACCCACGCCAGGGAAGTGGAACGCATTTCCTCAACCCGCCTCGCCATCGTCGATCCGGGCGCGACTCGCACGCAGATGCGCGCGCGGGCCTATCCGGGCGAAGATCCCGAATCGGTGAAGCCGCCCGAAGCCGTGGGCGAGCGGATCGCCCAGCTGCTGGTGCAGGATTTCGCCAATTTGCACCGCGAACGAGTGGAAACATCGCGTTAACCACGCCCACTTACCCGTCGTTAAGCCAACCTGCGCAAATTGCCGCTCGGAGACTTGGTAAAGATTGGGACTCTGGGGTGATTTCAGGATCACTCAAGCAGAGGATTAGTGCGATGACGATGCAGAACATCAAGGGCCGCTACGAGATCGCTGCGCAGGAAGATCGCAGCGCGCCGCGGACCAAGATCATGATCCCCGCCCAGCTGCGCGGATCGGGAATGCGCGCCTTCCAGACGGTTGTGAACGACCTGTCGCTGTCGGGCTTTTCCGCCACGGCATTGAACCGGATGCACCCCGGATCGGTATGCTGGCTGACCCTGCCCGGCCTCGAATCGCTGCAAGCCGAAGTGGTATGGTGGGAAAACGGCATGGCCGGCTGCGCCTTCGTGAACCTGCTTTCGCCCATCGTCCACGACAACATCCTCGCCCGCTATCGCGGCGACGGCACCTATCGCGGCTGACACCGCGACAAGTAATGGTGCATAAGGAAGGGGGCCAATGGCCCTCTTTTTGTTGGCAATTTCGTGACATGGATTGTCCCGACTGGTATTGACCGGGCCAAGGGGGGCCTTGCGTGCCGGGTACAGACAGCTTCGTCGACTATTACGACCTGCTACAGGTGGATCCTGCTTGCGATCAGCGCACGCTGGAATTGGCCTTCCACTATTTCGCCAAGATGTATCATCCGGATAACGCTGAAACCGCTGATACCGACAAGTTCCAGGAAGTAACCGACGCTTACCGCGTGCTGCGCGATCCGGACAAGCGCACCGAATACGACCAGGTCCATGCCCAGTTCGTGGTCAGGCCGAAGCCGGGGCTCAACGGCTTACTCGGCATAGATGAAGCGACCGCGCAGAACGATGCAGAGATTCACGCGCACATTCTCAACATGCTCTACCGTCGTCGACGCGAACACCCCGGCAGCGCCGGGATCGTCGGCTGGCTGATCCAGGAACAGCTGGAATGCAGCGACGACGCCTTCGAATTCCATATCTGGTACCTGAAGGCCAAGGGCTTCGTGAAGATCAACGAGCAGGGCCAGTACGACATTACGGTGGACGGCGTGGACCAGGTGATGGCGCTCAGCCGCACCAAGGCGGTGGAACAGCGGCTGATCACACGCGTCACTCCAAAGGACGAGTGACCAGCCCGGATCGCTGTCAGTCCTCCAGCCGATGCACGTCCGCGCCCGGCGTGCCGAGCCGGGGCAGCGGTTGCGGCACCAGCGGCAGCACGGGATCGGCGGCGATCTGCTGTTCCAGCAGGGCCACTGCGGCCTGCAACTGCGCGTCCTCCCCGGTGAAGCGGGCGTGCGGCAGGTTCTCCACCTCGTAATCCGGCCCGACCCCGCGCCCTTCGAGGATCCAGGCGCCGTCGATCGAATACTGCGCGCTTTCGGCCACCCGCACCTGGCCCGCATCGGCCAGCCGGTTGCGGTCGGACAGCCAGATGCCCGCGCCCGCAGTGCGCGTGCCGATCAGCGGGGCGATGCCCAGCGACTTGATGCCCGCCGCGAAAGTCTCGCCGTCGGAATAGGTGCGTTCGTCGATCAGCACCGCCACGTGGCCGCGATAGGCGCCCTGCATGTTGGTGGTGGGAACCCCGGTGCCATCGGGCGCGGCCCAGAAGGCCCAGGGCTGGCGCAGCAGCTGGGCGATGATGATCGAATCGATATTGCCGCCCGAATTGTTGCGCACGTCGATGATCAGGCCGGGCATGTCGACCTGCGCGAAATAGTCGCGGGCGAAGGTCGCCACGTCGCTGGCCCCCATGGCGCGCAGGTGGATGTAGCCGACATTGCCGCCCGACAGCGCCAGCGCCTGGGCGCGGTTGCCTTCGACAAAATCCATGTAGCTGGCAGTGCGTGCACCGTTGAAGTTCATCGGTTCGACCAGCGCGCTGGCAGCGGCGCGTCCGCGCAGCAGGTCAAGCCGCACCTGCTGTCCGGCCTTGCCCGTCAGCGCCAGCCGCAGGTCGGCCAGCGAGGCGACCGGGCGGCCATCCACGCGCTGGATCACGTCGCCCACGCGCACGTCCACGCCGGGGCGGCGCAAGGGCGGGCGGCTGGCGACAAGGTCGCTTTCGGCGCGCCAGATCGCATCGACGCGCAGGCCGCCCGCCACCGGCGTATAGTCCGCGCCGAGGAAGGCCATGGCGCCGTTCTCGCTGTCCTCCGGCAAGTCACCGGGGCGCACCTGGCTGTGCAGGATGCCCAGTTGCGATGCCATCTGGCCCAGGATCGTGTTGAGTTCGGCGCGGTGGCCGATGCGATCCAGCAAGGGTTCGTGCCGCGCGCGCACCGCGTTCCAGTCCACCCCGCGCAGGGCCGGATCGTAAGCGAAATCGCGGTGCAGGCGCCAGGCGTCGACGAACATCTGGTGCCATTCGGCCACCGGGTCCACGGTCAGCCGCCAGTCGCCCAGCCGCACGCGGTTGGGCTCGGGATGTTCGGGCATCTTGGCCGCCACCGGCACCAGCGAGAGCACCGGCGCTTCGGCCGTGCCGCTGATCACCAGCGCGTGTTCGCGATCCGCCGACAGGTCGAACCCGCGTGCGTCAGCCATGAAGACCTCTTCCTTGGGATCGCGCCGGTCGATCTTGATCGACACCAGGTTATCGCCGCGCATGGTGTAGAGGTAATCCTCTGCGGCGCGCAGCATCCCTCCCACCCCGGCTGGCGTGGGCAGCTTGTAGAGCCGGTCCGCCAGCCCGGCGAGCACCACATTGGCAGGCGCGGCATCTTCGTCCTCGTCGTCGTCGTCATCTGCGTGGCTGCCGCTGCTGCCCGAACCGCTCGACGATTCCGCTGCATCAGCCGCGCCGGTCAGTTCGTTCTGCTCGGTGAAGCGGAATTCGGCTGCCGGATCGAGTTGCAGCGCATAGAGCTCGCCGCGATCGGGGAAGGATACGCCCATGTTGCGATCGCCCCAGGGGCTGCCCGGTTCGGGCGCGAAGTTGCGATCCGAGATGAAGTAGAGCCAGGCGCCATCGTGAGCGAAGGCCGGGGCATAGTCGTTATAGCGGGTGGAGGTGGCCTGCACCCGTTCGCCCGTCGCCACGTTCTGCACCCAGATCGCGGAAGTATTGGCCCCGTTCCCGCGCGAGGTTTCGGCATAGGCGATGAACCGGCCGTCGGGCGAGAAGGTCAGGTCGCGGAAGGGCTGATCGTCGCCGGTATCGTTGCTGGCCAGCAGGGTGACGCGCCCGGTGGCGAGATCCACCTTCTGCAACCGCGATTCCTTGTCCCACAGCACGGCGGTATTGCCATCGGGCGCAATGGCGAAGGACCAGATATAGGCGTCATAGCCATGGGTGATCGCCAAGGGCGCGCCCGATCCGTCCGCCGCCATGGCGAACAGGTCGCCCCGGTCGCCCTCGTCCAGCAGCATGAACATGCGTTCGCCGTCCGGGCCTTCCACCACTTCGCGGGCGCGCGCATCCAGCGGGATCGCCAGTTCCACCCGTCGCCGCTGGCCGGGCGCTGCCACCGCCGCATGGCCGCGCGCGGTGACGGTAACGCTTTCGCCCGAAGGCGACAGCCGCGCCTCCTCCATCAGCCGCAGCGGATTGGCGATAGAGCGCAGCCGCGCCTGTTCGCGGTCGGTCACGATATCCAGCGGAAGGGTGTGCATGGCGCGGCTGGCCACGTTGAACACCAGCAGGTCCGCCCCGTTTTGCAGGAACACGTCGCCGCCATCGGCGCTGGCTTGCAGCACCGGGAAAGGCAGTTCCTCCGATTCCTGCCGCACGTCGCTGCCATCCTCTGCCACCGACCACACGGCATCGGCCCCGCTCTTGTCCGAGACGAACCAGATCCGCCCGCCGCTCGCCATGGGCAGGCGGATCGGCGCGCCGAAATCGGGGAGAAGCTGCGTGGCTTCGGCCTGGCTGCCCATGGTCCAGCGCCACAGCTGGGTCATCCCGCCGCCGCGATAGAGCACGGCATTGTCGCTGGCGCGCATGTCCAGCCCGCGCCGCCCGAAGAACAGCGTGCGCCCGTCCGCGCCGAAGGTGGCGGTGTTCGCCCGCCACAGCGGGATGGCGCTGGCCTCCCCGCCATTGGGGCTGACGGTGTAGAGCAGTTCGGCCTGCCCTGCCCCGATCATGCTGCTGGCGAAGACCACCTGCCCGTCAGGCGTCCAGCCGACGTTGCGGATGTTGCCACCCTGGAAGGTGAGCCGCCGCGGCGCCCCGCCCGCCAGCGGCATTACATAGACATCGCGCGGGCTGTCATAACTGGCGGTGAAGCTGACCCACAGGCCATCGGGCGAGATCGCCGGATCGGTTTCCTCCTCCGGGTGATTGGTCAGCCGGATGGCAGAGCCACCCTGCCGCGCCGCGCGCCACAGGTCACCCTCGCTGGCGAAGACCAGCACATCCCCATGCGCGGCGGGATACTGGTAGAAGCCTTCCTCGGCCATGGCGGGCGAGACAGCGGTGGAGGCGAGCAGAATGGCGGCGACGGCGGCAAGGCGCTTCATGCAATTGATTCCCCGAACTGTTTGGCGGGGAGCATGGCCAGCCACGACTGGTTGCGCAAGTTACAAGATCGGGGCCTGCGGGTGGTTCTGCGAACAGCCGAATCCGTCCGACAAACGGCTTGGCACTGGCGCGGTCAGTCCCGCTCCACCGCCTTGGCCTTGCGGGTGGAGAACATGCCAGTGGTGTCGACAATCGCCTTCGACAGGTAGCTGTCGGCATCGAGCCGCTTGAACTGGCGGTGGCCCACCAGGAAGGCGACGATATCGGCCTGTTCGCGGGCCTCGTCGGACGTGGCGTGGCGCACGTTGGGCAGGCTCGCCAGCGCCTTGGGCAGTTCGGCCAGGTTGGGTTCCACCACCAGCACCTGCGCGCCCTCGATCGCCGCCACTTCCAGCGCGATTTCCAGCGCCGGGCTTTCGCGCACGTCGTCGACGTCGGGCTTGTAGGTGATGCCGTGGCAGGCGATCGTCGGCACCTTGAACTTGTCGGCCAGCTTGCGGATCGTCTCGACCACGCGGTGCGGCTTGTCGTCGTTCACCACGCGGGCCATGCGGATCAGGCGGGCTTCGTCGGGCGCGCTGGAGACGATGAACCACGGGTCCACCGCGATGCAATGGCCGCCCACGCCCGCGCCGGGCATCAGGATGTTCACGCGCGGGTGCTGGTTCGCCAGTTCGCGCACCTGCCAGATATCGGTTCCCAGCTTCTCGCAGATGATCGACAACTCGTTGGCAAAGGCGATGTTGACGTCGCGGTAGGCATTTTCGCTGAGCTTGCACAATTCCGCCACGCGGCTGTCGGTGACGTAGCAGGTGCCCATCACGAACGACTGGTAGAGCCGCGCCGCCTTGTTCGCGCAATTGAGCGTCATGCCGCCAATGATGCGATCGTTGCTGACCAGTTCGCGCAGCATCTGGCCGGGCAGGATGCGTTCGGGGCAATGGCACAGGGCCACGTCCGCCTCGCGATCCTCGTCGCGGTAGCGCGGGAAGGTCAGGTCAGGGCGTTCCTCGGCAAAGATTTCCGCCAGCCGCTCGGTACTGCCCACGGGCGAGGTCGATTCGAGGATCACCACGTTGCCCTGGGCCAGCACCGGCGCGATGGTGCGCGCGGCGGCCTCGACATAGGCCATGTCCGGCCCTTCGTTCACCATCGGCGTCGGCACGGCGATCAGAAAGAATTCCGCCGGCTCGGGCGTGGTCGTGGCGCGCAGGCGGCCTGTCTCCACCGCTGCCGACAGCAGCATTTGCAGGTCCGGCTCCTGGAAGTGCGCCTGTCCGGAATTGACCGCGGCAACCACCTTCTCGTTGACGTCGAGGCCCACCACTTCGTGGCCCCGGCTCGCCAGCATGGCGGCGGTGGGCAGGCCGATATAGCCAAGACCGACGGTGCAGACTTTCATCAGACGTGTGCTTTCACGAATGCGGCGACAGAGGCAGCGATGCGGTCTGCCGCCTTGCCGTCGCCATAGGGGAACACTGCGCGGGCGCGGCTGGCGTAATATGCGGGATCGTCGAGCAATTGCCCGACGGCTGCGGTGATCGCGTCAACGTCGGTGCCGACAAGGCTGGCGACGCCGGTTTCGACCGCTTCGGGCCGCTCGGTAACGTCGCGCATCACCAGCACCGGCTTGCCCAGCGCGGGGGCTTCTTCCTGGATGCCGCCGGAATCGGTCAGCACCACATGCGCGGCCTGCATCAGCGCCACCATCTGCACATAGTCGACCGGCGGGATCAGGTGGACGGACGAGGTGTGGCCCAGCCGCGCCTCGACCACGTCCTTCACCTGCGGATTGAGATGGACGGGATAGACGATCTGCGCATCGCCGCGCGCGGCAATCGCGGCCAGAGCATCGCAGATACGCGCGAAGCCGTCGCCAAAACTCTCGCGCCGGTGGCCAGTGACGAGCACCAGCTTCCTGGCCGGATCGAGCGTGACGGGCAGCGTGGCGAGTTCGTCGCCGGTCAGCCCGCCTGCCACATGCAGCAGCGCGTCGATCCCGGTGTTGCCGGTGACTTCGATCGCGCGTTCGGTGGGGCGTTCGTTGCGCAGGTTCTGCGCCGCGCCTGCGGTGGGCGCCCAGAGCAGTTCCGCCACCGCGTCGATGGAAATGCGGTTGTATTCCTCTGGCCAGGGGCGTGCGATGTCGTGGCTGCGCAAGCCAGCCTCCACATGGCCCACGGCCACGCGGTTGTAGAAGGCCGAAAGCGCCGCCGCCATGGCGCTGGTGGTATCGCCGTGAACCAGCACCAGCCCCGGCTGATGCGTGGCGATCAGCCCGTCCATCTCGCGCATCACCCGCGCGGTGATGTCGGACAGCGTCTGGCCCGGCGTCATCAGGTCGAGATCGATGTCGGGACGCTCGCCAAACACGGCGAACACCTGGTCGAGCATCTGCCGGTGCTGGCCGGTGGTGACGACCTTCAGATCGACTTCCGGTACGGCCCGCAAGGCGCGCACGACAGGCAGCATCTTGATCGCCTCGGGCCGCGTCCCGATCACGAGGAGGACTGGCGTCACCGGATGGGCGCCGACGAGGGGTGCAGGGCTAAGCTCAACCACGGGCAAGCCCTAGCAATCACGCGTAAAAAATTGCCTACCGCGCTATTCACCTTGTTGGCCGGGGGAACCCGATGCGTGGCGCGCGTCGGCAGCGGCCTGAACCGCCGCGTAAAAGCCATTGCGCGCCTCCCCTTCCCCGCCGTCGCCATCCGAATGGCGCCAGTTGGAATTGGTGGCGATCACCAGCTGGCGCGCCGGGTCGATGAAGATGCCCTGCCCGAACAGCCCGCTGGCGGCATAGGCGCCGCCCGGATAGGTCCACCACTGGTAGGCATAGCCGCGCCCGAAGCGGTCGGTCTGGAACACCGGCGTGGTGGCTTCGGTGAACCAGCCATCGGGCACCACCTGCACGCCATCGGCCACGCCCCCGCCCATTGCGAACAACCCGAAGCGGGCAAAATCGCGGGTGCTCGCCTGGATGCAGCAGCCGGAAATCTCGCTGCCGGTGTTGGACAGCAGCCAGCTGGCGTCCTGCTGCATCCCGAACGGCGCCCAGACTTTCTCGGACAGATAATCGGCCAGGTTCCTGCCCGTCGCCCGGCGCACCAGCACGCCGATCAGGTTCGTCTCGCCGGTGTTGTACTGCCAGCGCGTGCCGGGTTCCGCCTCGCGCGGGAGGTGGCGCATGTAGTCGACCAGCGCGTCGACGCCTTCCTCGGTGGAGTGGTAATCGTTGAACAGCGCCACGTCCGACTGCGGATCGCTGTAATCCTCGTTCCAGCGCACGCC
>JAGREI010000024.1 GCA_020446625.1 Erythrobacter sp. | reverse complement strand
GCACGATCGGCTGCGGCGCATGGCGGCCGGGGTGTTCGTGGAGGTCTGTATGGCAAATGCCCGTGGCGACCAGCCGCACCCGCATTTCGCCCGCGCGCGGAGCCTCCTGCTCCAGCTCGACCAGTTCGGGCGCCAAGGAACCATTTGGGCCGCCGTGGCCGGACAGGGCAGCAGTGATCTTCATTTCACCCTCACCCTCCCACGCCTGCGGCGCGGGCCCCTCCCTCTCCCTTAGGGAGAGGGAATGAGCGGCGCAGCCGCGAAAGGGTGAGGGTGATCATGCGCCTTCCCCCAGGTGATGATCGTCGCGGATATCGGCCACCGGGCCAGTCTGCGTCAGCAGGCTCTTGCGGCGCAGGAACCGGCGCAGGCTTTCCGGCCCGATGCGCGGCGCGCCATAGCCCGACCAGCCGAAGCTGTCCGAACCGAAGGTGCGCAGCTTGGCGAAGGTGAGGAAGGTATCCTGCAAGAAGATCCCGCCCGCGTTGATCCGCCGCCCGATCCTTTCGGCTTCCTCGGCAGTCCCGGCGATCACGCTGGCGGTGAGGCCGAACCGGGTATCGTTGGCCAAGGCGACGGCCTCGTCCTCGCTGTCGTAGGCCATCACCGGAATGCAGGGGCCGAAGGTTTCGTCCTGCATGATCAGCATCTGGTGCGTCACGCCCGTCAGCACCGTGGGCCGCAGGTAGCGCCCGCCGCCGATCACCTCCACCTGGCCGCCGCATTCGATGGTCGCGCCCTTGGCCAAGGCATCGGCAATGTGGCCGGCGACAATGTCCGCTTGCGGGCCGTGCGTGAAGGGGCCGATATGTCCGGCGCGCGGGTTGTCGGCATTGAGCCGCACTTCGGCCGCCTTCTCCACCAGCCTGGCGACGAATTCATCGTGCACGCTGCGCTGGACGTAGACCCGCTCCACCGAAT
The DNA here is from genome assembly GCA_020446625.1 of Erythrobacter sp. Classification (GTDB taxonomy): domain Bacteria; phylum Pseudomonadota; class Alphaproteobacteria; order Sphingomonadales; family Sphingomonadaceae; genus Alteraurantiacibacter. The sequence continues at coordinate 36,732 of JAGREI010000024.1, read as the reverse complement.
AGCAGACCTGCCCCGTGGCATAGACCGCGCCGCGCAGCACCGCCGTGGCGGCGCGATCGAGGTCGGCGCTCTGGGTGACGATGCAGGGGTCTTTCCCGCCCAGTTCGAGGTTGCAGGGGATCAGCCGCTCGGCACAGGCGACCGCCACCTTGCGCCCGGTCGGCACCGATCCGGTGAAGCAAATGGTGTCCGCTTGTTCGATCACCGCCTGCCCCACGTCGCCTGCGCCCGCGACATAGTCGAACACGGCCGCCAGTTCGGGCACTTGCCGCACGGTTGCAAACAGGGCCTCGATCACGCGCGGGGTGACTTCGCTGGGTTTCAGCAGCACCGCAGAGCCCGCGAACAGCGCCGGTACGGCGTCGAGCAGGGCCAGCATCAGCGGCGCGTTCCACGGGCTGATCACCCCCACCAGCGGATAGGCGACCACCTGCGATTGCACCCGCACGCTGGGCATGGACGTGGACATCGTATCCCAGTCCAGCGCGGCAAAGGCCCTGGGCGCATCCTCCAGCCAGCCACCGATATTGCCCATGGTGATGAAGCCCTGGAGATAGCTGGTGTGGCAGCCGCCGGTATCCTGCGCGTCGGCCTCGCCAATCGCCATGGCCTGCGCCTTCACCGCTTGCAGCCAGCGCGCCATCACGCCGCAGCGCCCGCCCACGCCCATGGCTTCCCATGCGGGCTGCGCGGCCTTGAGCGCGGCGGCTTTCGCGGCAACATCGGCGCGCGTGGCAGGCTCTATCGCGTGGTCCGGCACACCGGTGCGCGGGTTGATCACCTCAAGCATGGCCTCTTCTCTCCCGCTCATGGCCTAGCGCCTGCCGCGCCCGGCGCAAGCGCGGCAATTGAACGGTAAGCACTGGCACGGTAAACTCCGCCAGCAATTGCCGGAGAACCATGATGCCGAGCCTGCCCGAACCGCTGATCGCGATGCTGCGCGAACGCATTGCCGATCCGCGCCGCCGCCACTTCGGGGCAGGCGACCAGCGCCACGGCAGCTCCAGCGATCCGGCGGCGGTGGAAGCGTTCCTGACGCAGTCGATGCCGCCCAGCGACGGCACCACGCCCGATGCCTTCGGCATGATGATGCGGCAGATGCAGCAATGGGGGCAGCAGATGCCCGAGATGTTCCTGTCGAGCGACGGCCACGGCGGCTTCCGCGCCTCCACCGACAGCGGCGAATACCCGCTGGCCCCACCTGCCAGCGAAGCCGACCTGGCCCGGCTGGAACAGCGCATCGGACGTCCCTTGCCGCAAGACTTGCGGCAGATGTTCGGCATTGCCGACGGCGGCTGGGGGCCGGGCTATTCGTTCACCACCGGCCATGGCCCCGGCCTGCACAGCGCCGCTGGAGCCATCACCGAACTCGACGACCTGGGGCGGCGCGGGCCGGGCTATTGCGGCGAGCGGGACTGGCCGGAAAACCTGCTGCCGCTGACCGACATGGTGGGCATGGCCTCCTACGATCTCGACACCGGGCAGATCGTCCAGTGGGACGATCACTGGTACGATCACGACAAGACCATCGACCAGGCTTTCGCCGTCAGCCATCCCAGCTTGCAGGACTTCCTTCAGGAATGGCTGCTCGACGGCTGAACGCATTCAATAGCCCCAGCGTAGCCCCAGCCACACGGTGCGCGGCGCGCCAAGGTCCATCGAACCGCCCTGGTTGCGGGTAATCACCGCCTCGTCGAACAGGTTTTCCACCCGCGCCACCAGCGACAGGCGGCTGACCAGCGGCACGCTGCCGAACAGGTCCAGCGTTGTGGCGGCGGGCAGCGCGTCGTCTTCCAGGTCGCCTTCGAACTGCCTGGCGACATGGCGCAAGGTGGCCGACAGGGTGCCGCCTTCCATGAAGTCCCAGGCGAGCGTGCTGCTGGCGGCGAAGCTGGGCGTCTGCGCCGGGCGGTTGCCGTCGAGCACGGCAGCAAAGCCGCTGCCGCGCACTTCGGCATCCACCAGCGAGAGCGAGGCATCCAGCCGCAGCGCGCCAAGGTCCGCCGATCCGGTCAGCTCCAGCCCCTGCGCGTCGATCGCATCGAGGTTGCGCCGTTCGCGCAGGTTGGTGCCGATGGTGACGTTGGCAATGGCATCCTTCACCCGGTTATCGAACCAGGTGGCTTGCAGCGCGATCCCCGGCGCCGGGGCAAGGTCCACGCCCAGTTCCCAGCCGCGCAGCCGTTCGGGCAGCAGCGCGGCATTGGCCTGGGTGGTCACCGGGAAGACCACGAAGGGGCGGTAAAGCTCGTTCAGAGTAGGCAGGCGAAAGCTGGAATAGGCCGCCGCGCGCAGCGTCACCGCCTGGCTCGCCTGCACCAGCACGCCGCCGCGCCAGCTGGCCTGCCAGTCGGAACGGTTGGGGTAGACATTGTCCTCGATCACCGTGCCAGCCGCATTCTCGCGCCGGAAATAGCCCTGCCTGATGGTGTAGCGGTCGGCGCGCAGGCCGCCGGTCAGCGTTACCGGGCCAAGCGCCCAGTCATCCTCCACGAACAGGCCCAGCTGTGTGTTCTCGCCCCCGGCATAGCGGCTCTGCGTCAGCGCGCCGGTGCTGGCGTTGTAGGCATCTTCCGCCAGGTCGCCTGCCGAGCGGCGATAGTCGGTGCCCAGCCGCAGGGTGTGGGCATCGCCCACCGGCGGGCGCAGTTCGATCTTGCCGCCTTGCCCTTCAGCCGGGGTATCGCGCTGGTCCAGCGTGCGGTTGAAGGTGGTCGACGAGATCACGACATTGGTGAAGTTGCGCCACTGGCCATAGGCGAGCGCATCGAGCTGCCACGGCCCCCGGCTGACCAGCCGCAGCGATACGTCCTGCCCCTCGATCGAATTGTCCGCGCCGACGAAGCGCAAGGTGCGGTTGTCCTCGAAGGCGAGCACGCGCGCCTGCACTTCCAGGCCATCGCCCACCTGCTGCACCAGTCGCCCGCCGACCGACCAGCTTTCGTAGTTCGCCCGCGTGGTCGCGGCGACACGCTGGTCCACGGGCGTGGTGTAGAACCCGTCTCCGCGATCCCAGCGGCCATGCACCACGGCATAGCCCGATTGCCATTGCGGCGCGCCGCTGGCGGCCAGTTCGGTATCGCCGCGATTATCCACCAGGCCATAGGCGTTGAACGGCTCCAGCTGGTCCGCGCTCACGCTTTCCAGCTCGATCGTCCCCGCCAGCGCGCCCGCACCGAAGGGGCCGGAACCGCCCCCGCGCGTCACCACGATCCGGGACAGGCGAGAAGGGTCGATGGCGCTGAACGGGATGTAGCCGAAGAACGGATCGCCCATCGGCACTCCGTCGAGCAGCACCAGCGCCCGGCTGCTTGCATTGCCGCCCAGCGCCCGCAGCGTGGCACCCTGCGCACTGGGGTTGGACGAGCGGCTGTCCGAGCGGCGGAACTGCTGGAAGCCCGCCACATTGGCCAGCGCATCTTCCAGCCGACCGCTGCCGGTGGAGGTGATCGCTTCGCGGTCGATCACCACGGTGGAATAGGCGGTGGCGCCTTCCGTGCGGGGCAGGCCCTGGCCGAGAACGACGATGGTGTTCTGGTCAGGGATGACGGGGACGGGTGTGTCCTGCGCGCTTGCCTGACGGCCCTGCCCCAGCGCGCAATCATCGAGCGCGGCGAGTTCTTCCGATAGCGAGGCGCAAGGATCGTCGTCCTGCGCCATGGCTGGCGAGGCAAGAAACAGCACGGCGGCGACGCTGGCGAGCAGCAACATTCTCATCGTATCAGGCATCCGAAATTGATTTTGTCCGTTTCTCTAGCGGCTCATGCTTGCCGCGTCACCCCGGCTTTGGCAGGTAATGCGACAGAGGGAGAGAATCATGCGAATTTTGCTCGCCGCGCTGGCGCTCCTTGCCACCACCGCCTGCCATGTGCGGGTAGAGGGGGATGGGCAGGATGTCGCCACCACCCCGCCCGTCATCCCCACCGACCAGGAAGCCATGCTCGCCAGTCCGGACCCGCGGCTGGCGGCGAACAAGCGGCTGGTCTACGACATGTACCGTATCGTGTTGCAGGCCGGGCTGGCCGACCGCGCGGGCGAATTCATCGCCGAGGACTATATCCAGCACAACCCCAATGCGGGGCAGGGCCTGGCCGGCGTGCAGCAATATGTGCGCGACACCCGCCCCGAACGCGCGATCGAGGAACGGCTGGAACTGCCGCTGATCCACATTATGGCGGAAGGCGACTATGTCACCACCGCCTTCGTGCGGACGAACGTCGATACGGAGGGGCAGACCTACTATTCGACCTGGTTCGACCTCTATCGCATCGAGAACGGCAGAATTGCGGAACACTGGGACCCGATGCTGCGCAGCGACGAACGCATCGACCCCAACTCGCAGCGGCTGGAGGAGGAGTGACATGGCGCGTCTGAGCAGGTTCGCCATGGGCGCGGCACTGGCCGCCCTCGCCGCGACGCAAATCATGGCACAGACCGTGTCCGATTTCCCCGCAGTCACCGACGCCGAGATCCAGAACCCCGATCCGGCCGACTGGCTCAGCTGGCGGCGTACGCTCGATAGCTGGGGCTATTCGCCGCTCGACCAGATTGACCGCGACAACGTGCAGCAGCTGCGCATGGTCTGGGCCATGCCGCTCAACAGCGGGCACCAGGAAGGCACCCCGCTGGTGCACGACGGGATCATGTATTTCCCCGGCCCCGCCGATACGATCCACGCCATCGACGCGCGTTCGGGCCAGTTGATCTGGCGCTACCAGCGGCACTTGCCCGACGATATCGGGGACTACCTGCCGGTCTACGACACCACCCGCAACGTGGCGATCTATGGCCACCTGATCATCGGCAATTCGGCGGACGACTATCTCTACGCGCTCGATGCCCGCACCGGCGAACTGGTGTGGGAAACGCAGATCATGGACTATCGCCACGGCGCCAAGCAAAGCTCCGGCCCGATCATTGCCAATGGCCTCGCCATCACCGGGCGCTCTTGCGAGCCCGAGGGCGGCCCCGATGCCTGCGTCATCACCGCGCACAACGCGCTGACCGGCGAGGAAGTGTGGCGCACACCGATCATCGCGCAGGGCCAGGATCCCAACGATCCCACCTGGGGCGGCGTGCCGCTGGCGGACCGGCAGCAGGTGGGCGCCTGGATGCTGGCCAGCTTCGATCCCGCGCTGGGCCTCATTTACATGGGCACATCGGTCAGCGCGCCGACGCCCAAGATCCGGCTGGCGGGCAACGACTACACCTACCTCTACCACAACTCCACGCTGGCGCTGGACGTGAACACCGGGCGGATCGTCTGGCATTACCAGCACATGGTGGACCAGTGGGATATCGACCACACCTTCCCCCGGATGCTGATCGACGAGGAAGTGGCGCCCGATCCGTCGCAAGTGGCGTGGATGGCGCCCGATATCGAGGCGGGCCGCACCTACCGCGTGGTGACGGGCGTGCCGGGCAAGAGCGGGATCGTCTACACGCTCGACCGCGAGACGGGGCGCTTCCTGTGGGCGCGGCCCACGCTGATGCAGAACCTCGTCCAGTCGATCGACGGGGCGACCGGGCGCGTCACGCTGAACCCGGATACGGTGCCGACCGCCTATGGCCAGAGCATCACGATCTGCCCCGCCCCCACCGGCGGCGCGAACTATCCGGCGGGTGCCTACAGCCCGCTGACGCAGACCATGTATTTCCCGGTGCAGAACACCTGCGCCGAAATGTCCGCGCTCGATCCGGCCGAGGGCGATACCGGCGTTTACGGCGTCGCCAGCCGTGCCTTCATGGCGCCCGACGTGGGCGGGATGCTGGGCGCGATCCACGCGGTGAACGCGGTCAATGGCCGCAGCGAGTGGACGCACCTGCAACGCGCCGGCACGCAGTCGCTGCTGACAACCGGCGGCGGGCTGCTGTTCGCAGGCGATGCCGAGGGGCATTTCATGGCGATGGACCAGCGCGATGGTTCGGTGCTGTGGGACATGAACCTGGGTTCCTCGGTGACGGGCTATCCCGCCACCTTTGCCGTCGACGGGCAGCAATATGTGGCCGTGTCGACCGGTTTCTGGCTGAGCGACAACTTCACCCCGGAGATTGTCCACGGGCGGCAGAACACGCTGTTCGTCTTCGCCTTGCCCGAAGCCGGAATCGGCCATCGCGGGCCGCAGCGGGCGCAGATCAATCCCGCCGGCGCGCTGGGTTCGGCTGATCCGCCGCAGCCGGGCGGCAATATCGGCGGCTTCACCCGCATGGCCAGCGCCGGGGTCTTCTCCACCGCGCAGGCCGAGGCGGGGCTGGCGGCCTACACCCGCAACTGCGCCGCCTGCCATGGCCCGTCATTGCAAGGCGCGGGCGGCGTGCCGCCGCTGGCGGGTGCCGCCTTCATGAGCCACTGGCGCGGCCGCAGCCTGGGCGAACTGTTCACATACCTGCGCGAATCCATGCCACCGGGCGCGGGCGGGTCGCTGAGCGATGCAGAATACCTCGCGCTGGTGGCATACCTGCTGCAAGCCAACGGGCTTCCGGCGGGCGAGCAGGGACTGGATCAGGACGCCGCGCTGCTGGCGGCGATCGGGATCAGTTAGGGGCCGCTCAGGGGCCGCTCAGGCGAACAGGTTGTGTTCGTGATCGCGTTCGAGCGGGCCGGGCATCTCCAGCTCGCCCGGCGGTTCGTGTGCATGTTCCAGCGGCGGCGCGAAAGGCAGGGTCCACAGCCTGACGCATTGCTCGCTCATGGCCAGCATGGATTCGAACCACGCGATCATCATGTGCTCACCGACCACGAACTGGGCCGGCAATTCCTCGTGCGGCTGGACTTCTGCCATGGCTGATTCCCTTCGCTAGACTGGTCAATTCCAGACTATCATACCACGCGGCAGGAAGGCAGCCTTGTGCTCGCTCAATTTCCCGCAGGTCGGGCGATCACCCCGGCATCCCGTCGAGCAGCACGGTCTTGGTCTCGAGGTAGCCCCACAGCCCTTCCTCGCCGCCTTCGCGGCCCACGCCCGATTGCTTGTAGCCGCCGAAGGGCGCGCTCCATTCCATGCGCATCCCGTTCTGGCCGACAACGCCGGTGCGGATGCGCCGGGCCACGTCGTAGGCGGCCTGTGGATCGTTGGTCAGCACCGCGCCGTTGAGGCCGAAATTGCTCTCGTTGGCGAGGCGGATGGCGTCTTCCTCGTCCTCCGCCGGGATCAGGCACAGGACCGGGCCGAAGATCTCCTCCTGCGCGATCTTGGACTGGTTATCGACGTTCGCGAACAGCGTCGGCTCGATGTAATAGCCCTTGTTCATGTGCGCCGGGCGGTGGCCGCCGGTGACGAGCGTGGCGCCCGAAGCCTTGCCCGCCTCGATGTACATTTCCACCCGCTCCAGCTGGCGGCGCATGGCGAGCGGGCCGAGCTGGGTTTCGGGGTCTTCGGGATCACCGATCTTGATGCCCTGCATCACCTTGGCAATCGCGGCGGCCAGTTCGTCGTGCCGCGCCTTGGGCACGATGGCGCGGCTGAGCATGGCGCAGACCTGCCCGCTCATCACGGTGATGGTATTGCCGAGGATACCGGCTGCGGCCTCGATGGGGAAATCGTCGCGCACGATCGCCGCCGACTTGCCGCCCAGTTCCATGGTGAAACGGGTCATGTTGCCGCCGCAGACCGAAGCGATATGCGCGCCCGCCGCGCTGGAGCCGGTGAAGCTGACCTTGTCGATCAGCCTGGAATGGATCAGGTGGTCCGACGCCGCGCGGTCGGCCGGGACCAAGTTCACCGTGCCGGCGGGCAGGCCCACGGCTTCGGCGGCTTCGGCCAGGATATAGGCTTCCAGCGGGGTTTCGGGGCTGGGCTTCATCACGATGACGCTGCCCGAGATCAGCGAATAGAACACCTTGTTCGCCATGATCCCGAACGGCCCGTTCCACGGAGCGATGCCGACGACCACGCCCACCGGCTCGCGGCGGATGATCACCGAATCGACCGCCATGCCGGGGCGGCGTTCCTCCCACTGGAAGGTCTCGCCCAGCGCGGCCAGGCCGCGCAGGCCCGCCACGGCGCCGCCGTGCATCATCGGCGCAAAGCTGGCGAGGCCGCCGATCTGCGCGGTCCAGGCCGCCGCCAGTTCGGGCACCCGGCCTTCGAGATAGTCGACCATCTCCATCAAGTTGGCCATCCGCTCCAGCGGCGGCGTGGTGGGCCAGGGGCCGTGATCGAAGGCCTGCCGCGCGGCGGCGACGGCGGCATCCATGTCGCGGTTGCCCGCAGCGGCCACGCGGGCCACCACTTCCTCGCTGGCCGGGTTCACCACCTCGATCGTGTCGTTGGACAGCGGCCTTACCCACTCGCCGCCGATGAACAGCTTGTCGGGATGGGCGATGTTGACGCCTTCGGGGGTCATGGCGATGCTCCTAGTAATTCGACAGGATGGTGAGCGAGGTGCTGTCCAGCGGCAGCCCGCGCCGTTGCAGTTCCAGCTCGCGTTCGCGCAGCGGGCCTTGAACCGAGATCAGGTAGGCGTGGATCGCGCGCACCTGTTCGGGCGTCAGCCGGTCGGCGAAGCTGGGCATCCCCTGCTCCTTGAACAGGCCGCCCAGCACGATCTGTTCGAACCCGGCGTGGACGTTGGGCGCGATGCGCCGCAGGTCGGGCAAGGGTGCGCGCGGCTGGTTCGAGTGGCAGATCATGCAGTTCTCGGTCATCAGCGACTGGCCCAGCGCGATCATCTCGGGCGTGACGCCTTCGGCCTGCGGCGGCGGTGCGGGCGCAGGTTCGAGCGGCGGCAGTTCGTCCGCCACGCGCACCGGCCCGCCACCCAGGCGGAACACCAGGATGCGGTTGGCATTGGTGTGGCTGTAGGCCGCGGCATAGGGAGGCACGAAGCCCCAGCCACCGCCGCCCCAGCCGGTCTGCACCGCCACGTACTGCACCCCGTCGACCGAATAGGTCATCGGCGCGGCCATGATGGTGGAGCCGGTGTCCATGTGCCACAGTTCCTCACCCGTATCCGAATTGCGCGCGAACATGCGCCCGGCCAGGTTGCCGTGGAAGACCAGCCCGCTCTGCGTGGCGAGCACGCCGTTGCGATCCTGCCAGCCCATGCCCTCTACCGCCCACTTGGTCTCGCCGGTCAGGGGGTCCATCGCCCGCAGTTCGTTGCTGAAGGGCTGGTCCACCACCCATTGCCAGGTGGGCAACGCCTCCACAGCCGCGCGCAGCGGCGGCGGCAGGGTGGGCGCGGCGGCTTGCAGGTCGGGCGTGAAGATCATCGCCGCACCCGCGTTGAGGAAGTTCTGCTGGTGTTCGACATGGTCGATCGGGCCGGGCAGGAACACCAGGTTGCCCATGTCCAGCACATGCGCGAAATAGGTGTTGCGGCCCGGATCGTAAGCCGCCGGATACCAGTTGCGCGCACCCGGAGAGCCGGGGAAGACGATCTGCGGACCATTGGTATAGTCGCTCGTCTCGGGCGTCAGGTGGAAGGTCTGGGTGGCGAGGTCGAACCCGCTGGCCCAGCTGGTGCGCACGATCGGATTGGCCGCCAGCGCGCGGCCCGTCTCGCGGTCGATCACGAAGAAGAAGCCGTTCTTCGGCGTGTGCATCACCACCGGGCGGCTTTCGCCACCCACCTCGATCTGCGCCAGCAGCATTGGCTGGGTTGCCGTCAGGTCCCAGTTATCGGTGGGGGTTTCCTGGAAATACCACTTCATCTCGCCGCTCTCGCGGTCGATGGCCACCAGCGAATCGAGATAAAGGTTGTCGCCCCCGCCGGGCGAACGGATCGCCTGCGGATAGGGGCCGCCGTTGCCGGTGCCCACGATCACCTGGTCGAACTGGGGATCGTAGACGATCGCATCCCAGGCCGTGCCGCCGCCGCCGATGTCCCAGCGGGTGTCCTCGCTCCAGGTCTCCAGCGCAGCATCCAGCGCGGCATTTTCCTGCGGCCCTTCGGCCGGATCGCGGGGAATGGTGAAGAAGCGCCAGGCCTGGTCGCCGTCGCTGATGCGATAGGCGGTGACATAGCCGCGCGTGTCGTATTCCGCCCCGCCGTTGCCGATCACCACCAGGTCGCCCGCCACTTCGGGCGCGCCGGTGATGGTATAGCCGCGATCATGGTCGACGATGGTGTCGACGCTCCATTCGACCGCGCCGGTCTGCGCGTTTAGGGCGTAGAGCTTGCCGTCGAGCGCGGCGACCATCACCTTTCCATCCGCCACGGCCACGCCGCGGTTGGCCCAGTCGCAGCAGGCCGACCGGGTGATCTGCATGTCCATTTCAGGGGTGAAGGTCCACAATTCCTCGCCTGTGGCGGCGTTCAGGGCATAGACCCGCCCGCGCACGCCCGAGGTATACATCACCCCGTCGATCACCACCGGGGTGGCTTCCTGCACCCGCTCGCTGCCCAGGTCATACTCCCAGGCCATGCCCAGTTCGCCGACGTTGGCAGGCGTGATCTCGCCCAGGCGGGAGAAGTGGCTTTCGGCCCAGTCGCCGCCGGGATTGTCCCAGTTCTCGCCCGCGCCATACTGGCTGGTGTCGATGGAGGCAGGGTCGAAGCTTTCGCTGCACCCGGCCAAGGCGAGGCTGGCGGCGACAACGAGGGTAAGGTGACGGATCATTGCGGCCATGCTCCCTTGAATTGTTCGCAGACGGAACGGAGCGTGCGCGGCTTGCGGCCGGTCACGCGCTCCACATCATCGGATTCGATATCCATGTACCCTTCGCGGATCGACTGGCCGAAGGTCACCATGCCCTCGCTCGCCCAGGGGATCGGGCCATAGGGGTCAACGTCCTTCGACTTGCGCGGCACGCCCAGCGAATCGAAATAGGCGAACATGCCTTCCTCCTCGACGGCTTCGACCGCGATCGGCTTGCCCGCCATTTCGGCAATCATCGCCATGGCATCGGTAAGGGTCCACAGTTCCGGCCCGGTCACGTCATAGGCCATGTTCTCGTGGCCCGGCGTGGTCAGCACGGCCACGGCCATGGCAATGCAATCGTCGCGGCTGACCACCGGCACGCGGCCCGCACCCGAATTCTCCATCTTCGCGCCAGCGGCCAGCGCCGGGATCGCCATGGCGGTGGCCACGGCTTCGGCATAGAGGCTGTCGCGCAGGAAGGTGTAGGCCACGCCCGACTGTTCCAGCAGTTCCTCGGTGGCCACATGGTCGAATCCCTCGACCGAGGGATTGCCCGGCTTCCGCGCGCCCAGCAGCGAGGTGTAGACGATGTGCGAAACGCCCGCCGCCCTGGCCGCGTCGATGGCATTGCCGTGCTGGCGCGGACGTTCACCCACCATGGTGGTGGAGATCAGCAGCAGCTTGTCCCCGCCCTGCATCGCTTCCACCAGCCCATCAGGCGAATCGAAGTCCGCCACGCGCACTTCGGCCCCGCGCGCGGCAAGGTCTGCCAGCTTGTCGACATTGCGCGACAGGGCGATCACCTGCTGGCCCATGTCGAGCAGTTGCGAGGCAGCGGCGTGGCCGAACTGGCCGGACGCGCCGGAAACGATGATCTTGCCCAAAAGCCTCTCCCGATGCAGGTTCTGTGACCTTGCGCCGATCATAACGGATGTTACGGTTGACGCAACATAGGGGAGAGGATGAAATGAAGGCGCATTACCTGCTGTCCGGCACCATGGCGCTGGCCCTGGCCGGCCTGTCGCAACCGGCACTGGCGGCCTGCGAAGACCTGGCGCAGCTGGCCATCGATCACGGCCAGGTGACCTCCGCCGAAGTGGTGGCCGCGGGCCAGTTCCAGCAGCCCGGCGGCGGCGGGGTCAACCCCGGCGTGGGCGGCGGCAGCTATGCCGACGTGCCTGCCTTCTGCCGCGTGCAGCTGACCCTGACCCCCAGCGACGACAGCCAGATCCGCAGCGAGGTGTGGCTGCCGCTGTCGGGCTGGAACCACCGCTATGTCGGCATCGGCAACGGCATCTGGGCGGGCACGATCAGCTATTCGCAGATGGCTGACCCGGTGCGCCGCGGCTATGCCACGGCCAGCACCGATACCGGCCACACGGGCAATGGCCTCACCGCCGAATGGGCCGTGGGCCATCCCGAACGGCTGGTCGATTTCGGCCACCGCGCGGTGCATGTCACCACCGTGGCGGCCAAGGCGATGGTGGCCGAATTCTATGGCCGCGCGCCCATGTTCTCGTTCTGGAATTCGTGTTCCACCGGGGGCCGACAGGGGCTGATGGAAGCCTATCGCTACCCTGCTGATTTCGACGCGATCAGCGCCATGGCTCCGGCCAATCCCATGACCGACCTGATGACCCAGTCGATGTGGGCAGGATGGCAAGGCCAGCGATTCCAGGCCGCGCTGACGCCGCAGGTGATGGGCATGGTCCACGCCGCCGTGGTGGCGCAATGCGACGCGGCGGATGGCGTGACCGACGGCGTGGTCAGCCGCCCGCTGCAATGCGGGTTCAGCCCCGCCAGCCTGCAATGCGCGCCGGGGCAGAGCGAAGGCTGCCTGACGAGCGGACAGGTGCAGGCGGTGGCCAACATCTACGGCGGCGTGCGCGACGATGCGGGCAACGTGCTGCTGCCCGGCTGGCCCAAGGGATCGGAAATGCAGTTGCTGGCGCTGGTGATGGGGCAGGAGCCGTTCCCCGTCGCCACCAGTTACTTCCGCGATCTGGTCTATGGCGGGCAATCGGGCTTCGACTGGCGCGCCACGCCCTATCCGCAATATGTGGCGGACGCGCGCAGCTATGGCGCGGATGTGCTCAACGTGCCGAGCGACGGCCTCGCGCCGTTCTTCGCGCGCGGCGGCAAGCTGCTCCTGAGCCACGGCTGGACCGACGGGCTGATCCCGGCAACCAATACGCTGGCCTTCCACCACGGCCTCTACAATGCCCTGCCCGCCAGCCAGCGCGACAGCCAGCTGCGGCTGTTCATGGCGCCGGGCATGGATCACTGCGGCGGCGGCGACGGGCCGAGCATGTTCGATACGCTGGGCGTGATCGACCAGTGGGCCACCACCGGCGTGGCACCGCAGCAGATCGTGGCCACCCGGCCCCGGCAGGCGATGAACATGATGGGCCAGCCGCAAGGGCCGGAACGCCCGGCGATGGAACGCCCGCTGTGTCCCTGGCCGCTGGAAGCGGTCTACGACGGCACGGGCGATACGGGCGCGGCCAGCAGCTTCAGCTGCCAGCGGCGCTGACGCTCAGCGCGGCACCAGTGTCCATTCGAGGGCCTGGCCGCGCGCGCTGACCGCCTGCGGCACATAGCCGTGTTCGCGGCCCACGTCCTCGATCAGCACCCGGTCGCCTTGCCGGGTGACACCGCGCACCAGCATGGGGCGGCGCGCGAACACTTCGCGGGCGAAGCGGATGCGGTCGCCTTCAACGGCAATCGCGCGCGCGTCGGCAGCCATGGCGCGGGCCTGCGGCAAGGCGGGATCGTACAGCGCAATGGCCTCGCCCGGCGTTGCGGCGGCGGCGAGGCGATCCAGCCCCGCTGCGGCGGGCAGCACGGCGGCGCTGGCCAGCAGGCTGCGGCGGGACAGCTTCATTGCGCCACCTCATGCGGGCCAGCCGCGAGGTAATCCGCGATCGCCTGCAAGTCCGCGTCGGACACCTCGCCGCGCGGGATCGCGGGCATGTTGCCCACGCCCTGGCGTGCGGCGATCACCACATAGGCCGCGGGCAAGTCGCCGCGCGCCTCCAGCAGGGCGACATCGCGTCGGCGGCCCAGCAGGCCCGTCCCCATGCCGTTGGGGCCGTGGCACATGGCGCATTTCTCGATGTAAAGCGCCTCTCCGCCGGTGGCGCCGGGGCGTTGCGCCAAGGTGATCGGCTGCGGCATTCCCGGCGGGCGGGCGGCGGGGGCAGGCGCTTCGTCGGCCTGCTGCGCCACGGCCACCCCGGTGCATCCGGCAAGCAGCAGGCCCGCTGCGATCAGTGCCTTGCGCGTCATGCCCGCAACTCCCGCCATGCCGATCCCCAGATGCCGCTCTTGCCCGGCGCGATCACGCCGTTGGGGTCGAGCGCGTCCTTCACCATCTCGTTCATCCGCAGCAAGGCACCGTTGCCGAAGTCGTAGCTGCCCGCGACCAGGTCCATGTAGTCGAGGTGGGTACGGTATTCGCCGTAACCCTGTTCCTTGGCGTCGGCCACCAGCTGGCGGAAGAACGGGTCGATCCGCGCCATGAACTCCGGGTCGTCCTTGTTGAAGATCATCGCGTTGACGTTGGTCAGGTGCCGCTCGCCAAAGGCGAAGCTGCCCTGGTAGTCGACGCCGTATTCCTGGTAGCGGGCATAGGTGCGGCGGAACTGCGCCAGCGCCGCGTCGCCGTCCTGCGGGATGATGGGCGAAAAGCCGATATGTCCGCCGCGCCCGCCGTACCAGTTCACGTTCTGCATCGGGAAGGTCATCGGGGTGCCGGTCCAGCCGGTGCGCTCGATGGGTTCGCCGCGCCGCCATTCGGTGGGGCGGACGGACATGGGGCCAGCCGCGCCGATGGCATCGTTCAACACGCGGAAGGCCGCGCGGTTCACCTCTTCCCGGCCATAGAGCCGCAGCGACACGCCCCACCAGCCGATGTTGAACTGGCGGCGGATCGCGTCGATCACCGAATCGGACAGCGCGCCCGGCTCGCTGGTCCACTGGTCGCGCGTGGTCAGCACGGCGGCGGCGCGCATCCAGTTACCGATGGAGGGCGACTGCGTGAGCAGCCGCTCGCGGCGCAGGGGTGCGATGGTGTCGACCATCACCTTCAGGTCTTCGGGCCGGTCGAATTCGACATCCATGCCCATCAGGCTTTCGGGTTCGGGCATCAGCCACATGCCCATCTTGGTGACCACGCCGAAGTTCGACTGCACAAACATCTGGTCCCACCCCGGCCCGAAGCCGAAGGGATAGGCCTGCCAGGTGGGCGCATCGGAGAAGGCGCCCATGCCGGTGCGCACCACTTCGCCATTGGCCAGCACCACTTCGAGGCCGCAGATATTCTTGGTGTGCTCTCCATAAGGCGTGTAGCCCACGCCGCGATCGAGCGCATTGCCCATCACCGAACCCCATGAGTTGCCGGGGGTGGAGAGCCAGTAGGGCAGATTGTGCTGCTGGATGTAATCGTAAAGGTCGTAGAAGCCCACGCCGGGTTCGAGCAGCACGGTGCCCAGCCGCTCGTCGAACTCGATGCGCTTCATCCGGCTCATGTCGAGCACCACCGAGCCCGCCAGCACCGGCGCGGTGCCGCCGTAGCCCAGGTTCTTGCCCCGCGCGATGGGGAAGACCGGCAAGCGATAGTCGTTGGCGATCTGGAGGACGGCCTGCACCTCCTGCACCGATTCCACCGCCACCGCGCCCGCCGGGTGGTGGCCGGCGTCATCGATGGCGAACTTGTCCTGGTAGCTGGTGCGGTCGAGTTGCTCGAAGAAGCACTTGTCCGCCCCCAGTGCGCGTTGCAAGGCGGCGCGCGCCTCGTCCAGCCGCGCCATGCTCATCCCCGGTACCAGCGGTGCATCCGGCATTGCCTGTCTCTCTCCCTCGTGCCGCCTCGACGGGCGAGCACTTTAACGATCGTTACTTTTGGGCTAGTCGGGTGGCGAGTCAAGGGAGGGAGAGGAACTTGGCCACGCGGGAAGACCTTTACCTTGTGCTCGACGCCTACCTGGCGGCGCTCGCCGCAGGCGATCCGGCCCGCGCGCCGATCGCGGCGCGGGCGTTCAATACAGAGAACAACGTGGCGCTGGCCGTGGGCGATGGCCTGTGGAACACGCTGACCGCGCGCCATCCCTATGACCTGCGCTTTGCCGATCCCGCACAGGGGCAGGTGGCGCTGTTCACCGCGGTGGAGGAAACCGACGCGCTCAATCCGGCGTGCGTGCGGCTGGAAGTGACGGGCGGCCAGATCACCGGCATCGAAACCGTGGTGGCGCGCAACAAGGACGAAGGCTTCCCCTTCGGTCCGCAGCATTTCGAGGACAAGCCCGCCATGCTGGCCACGGTGCCGGAACATGAACGCGCCAGCCGCGAGGAGCTGGTGCGCGTGGCCAACGGCTATTTCGAGACGATCGAGCGCAACGACGGAAGCATTCGCACGCGCTTCCATCCCCAGTGCAACCGGGTCGAGAACGGAGTGCAAACCACCAACAACGCCGATTTCCCCCTGCCGGTGGCGCGCATGGGCTGCGAGGAGCAGTTCGCACTCGGCTGGTATCGCTACGACGACGAACTGCGCGCGCGCCGTTTCCCGCTGGTGGACGTGGAGCGCGGGATCGTGCTCGCCTATGGCTTCATCGACCATTCGGGACGGCTGGGCGACTACACCCTGACCAACGGCGAACCCGCGCGCAGCCCGGTGCGGCGGCCACATTCCTATTACCTGGCGGAAGCGTTCAAGATCACGGACGGAGCAATATTGCAGGTGGAAGCCGACTTCCTCACGGTGCCATACCGGATGCCAAGCCCGTGGGACGGGCGGGGAGAACAGAAATGAATTCGCGCACCATTGCCTCGCTGGTCCTGCTCGCGGGCATTTTCGTGATGGAGGGCTTCGACATCGCCGCCATGTCGCTGGCCGTGCCGCGGCTGGAAGGCGCGCTGGGGCTCGATCCCGCCAGTTTCGGCTGGGTCTTCACCGCGCTGTTGATCGGGCTGGGCGCGGGTGGCGCGCTGATCGCGCCGCTGGGCGATCGCTTCGGACGGCGCGCGCTGATCGTGGGCGGGGCGCTGGCGACGGGGCTGGCGACCTTCGGCACATCGACTGCCACCGACGTTTCGCACTTCCTGATCTGGCGGCTGCTGACGGGGCTGGCGCTGGGGGCCTGCCTGCCCAATGTCAGCGCGCTGTCGGCAGAGCTGGCCCCGGCGCGGCTGCGGGCAACGGTGATGGCGGTGGTGTCGGCGGGCATTCCGGTGGGACTGGCCGTGGCGGGCATCGCCGCGCCAGAGATCATCGGTGCGATGGGCTGGCATGGGCTGTTCCTCGTTCCCGGCGGGTTTGCGCTGCTGCTGGCAGTGGGGCTGTGGCTGCTGCTCGATCCCGGCCTGCCCAGGGGGGCGGAGCCCAAGGCGACCCCCAAGGCAACCGGCGAACCGACGGCGCGTTTCCCGCAGCTGGTGCTGTTCAGCGCGCCGTGGCTGTTCCCCTTCGCGGTTTTCGCCATGATGCTCGCCTTCAATGCCTGCAACCTCTACCTGCTCAATTCGTGGCTGCCCACGGTGTTGCCGCAGGCCGGGCTGACGCTGGATGACGCGGCGCGGGTGGCAGGCGTTGCCAACCTTGCCGGGCTGGGCATCGGCATTGCCGCCAGCCTGCTGCTCGACAACTGGCGCAAGGGGCCGACGCTGGTGCTGCTGTTCGCTGCCATGGCGGCC
This sequence comes from Erythrobacter sp., assembly GCA_020446625.1. Classification (GTDB taxonomy): domain Bacteria; phylum Pseudomonadota; class Alphaproteobacteria; order Sphingomonadales; family Sphingomonadaceae; genus Alteraurantiacibacter. The sequence continues at coordinate 19,454 of JAGREI010000024.1, read as the reverse complement.
AGCTTCGCCGCTATCTGGCTGACCGCGCCCGATCCTGGCTTCTGGACGCTGATGCTGATGGTGGGCGTGGGCGGAGCGAACGCGGGCGGCATGGTGCTGCCCGGCCTTGCCGCTTACCTGTTCCCCGCGCGCCTGCTGTCCTCCGCAGTGGGCATGGGCGTGCTGGTGGCGCGGCTGGGCGCCTTTGCCGGGCCGCCGCTGGGAGGCTGGATGATCGCGCAACAGGTGCCTGCGCAAAGCTTTCTCGGCGTGGCGGCGATCCCGGCCATGGCCTGCGTGATAATCGCGCTGCTGGTGCCCGCCGCGCTGCGGCGCAAGGGCGAGGTGGAACCCGCCTAGTCCGCGATCCGCGTGCCTGACAGGGTGCCGGTGAAGCCCGTCGCCCTACCATCCGCCACCACGGCGAAATCCAGCGCCACGCCGGTCAGCGAGGCAAAGTGGGTGGGCGATTCGGGGTAAAGCGAGGCAAGGTCCGGCTGGCCCGGCGGCATGGCGAACAGCAGCCGGTCCCCCTGCCGCACCACCTGCATCACGCCCGGCATGTCTGCCAGCTGGTAGGTGCCGACGAAGCGATCCAGTTCGGCCTCGCTCATCGCCACGATCGGCGGCAGCGAAACCGGCACCAGCCCTGCGGGCACGCCGGAGATCGTGCCGTTCACGCTGTCATTGCGATCGACGAAAGCATCGAGCACCACCCGGTCGATCCCGGCATCGACGTAGTACAGTTCCAGCGACCACGGCTCGGTCAGCAGATCGGGATCGGTCACGGTGATGTTGTACTGCATCCGCCCCGGTTCGATCAGCCGCAGCCGCTCGGTGAAACGGGCATTGTCCGACAGCGGCGGGGCATAGGGATTGTAGTGCGGATCGTAGCGCGCGCTGACCGTGTCGATCACCAGCGTATCGCCTTGCCAGCAACCCACCGAATCGCCCCAGGTGGTGGGCCAGCGCACGTCCTCGTCCAGGTGGCCGCGCCCGTCGGTGTAGATCTGCCGCACCTCGCTGTACTGGTTGATCATCGCGGTGCTGGCGGGCGCGACGACGAAGGTGAATTCGGAATAGGAATACATCATCATCGGGAAGCCCCAGCCCGGCGTTTCCACGCCCTGCTGCGTGATCCACTGGAACATCGCCGCCATGCGTTCGCGCCCGGCCTGGTTCCACGGCGCGCCCATGCCCAGCAGCGGCGCGCTGGCCCCGCCCTGCCTGCCGCTGAGGCCCTGCGCGGCGGCATCGCTGTGCTCGGCGCTCCACACCCCGCCCCAGCCCGCCAGCGCGGCGAGGTCTGGCGGAGTGCAGTCTGCACCGAAATCCTGTGCCGCGGCAGGCTGCGTCATGGCCAGCGGAGCGGCGAGCCACAGCGCGCGGTGCAGGCTCACCGGGTCGCCTCCAGCAGCTGGCCGTCGGGGCCGGTCACGGTCACCACGTTGCCGCCGCGATCGCCGTTGCGCAGCGGGTGCAGCGTTACGGTGATCCGCTCGCCCGGCGTCAGGGTGGAACGCGTCCAGCCCAGCCGCATCAGGTGGACCGGGGCCGACATCTCCAGGCTCCATTCCTGCTCGCGCCCCTGCGCATCGCGCACCAGCAGCTGGATGAAGCAATGCGGGTTGGCCCACTGGAACTGCCGCACGGTGCCGTTCAATGTCACCGTCTGTTCGGCGTCGAACATGGCGCCCGAATGGTGCGCCGTGGCGGCGCTGGTGGTCATGCCCAGCAGGGCAGCGCCCAGGGCAAGGCGGATGGCAAGTCGTCGCATGAAGGCTCCTCTCCCAAAAAGCCCGGTCGGGTGAGACTAGCCCATCATGGGCGGAAGTCGAGTGCGCCGATGCGTTCGGCAAAGCGCCAGCCGTGGGGCGTCAGCACCACCAGGTCGGTAAAGGTGCCGATCAGCGGCGATTTCGCATCCTGCACCGGCAAGCCGCCGTCCGCCGCCGCATCGCCCATGTAGAGCACGATCACGCTGCGGGCGCGGGCGGTGGCGGGGCCTTCCACCTCCACCAGCACGTTGGCCACCACGTGCCGCTGCGCGCGCGGCGGGCGCGAGCGGAAGCCTTCGAGGATGGCCGCGCGGCCCACCACCGGCTCGCCCCCGCTGGGGCGGCGGAACAGGGCATCCTCGGTAAAGAGCGAGGCGCACAGTTCCCAGTCCTGCGCATCGTTGGCCCAGGTATAGCGGTGGATCAGCCGGGTAACCTCGGCCTCGATCTCGGTGCGTTCGTCGCGAGTCATTGGTCTGCCGGCTTGGTGCGTTCGAGGAACACTGAATTGCCCACCTCGTCCTCGGCGTCCAGCCGCTCGATCAGCCGGTCCACCGTGCTGGCGAAGCCCGCCAGTTCGGCCGGTTCGAGCTTGCCGAACAGGTAATGCGCCACCGTCTCGGTCTGCGGGTGCATGGCGTGGTACAGCCGTTCGCCCTCTTCCGACAGCGTCAGCCACTTGCGGCGGCGGTTGCTTTCGTCGACTTCCACCTTCACCCGCCCGTGGCTTTGCAGGGTGGCCACCGCGCGGCTGACGCTCATGGCGTTGACCCCGGTCATCTCGGCCACTTCGTGACTGGCGGTGCGGCCCAGTGCGCCGATCGTCATCAGCAAGCGGAATTCGTTGACCGAGATCTTGTAGCGGTGAGCCAGGTGCGTGGAGAACGGCGCCATCAGCCGGTTGGTCAGCTTCAGCAGCCTGTGCAGCAGCACGACCTCTTCATTCTCGTTGAGTGGCATCGTTTCTCCCTGCCCGATCTTTGCCTCGCTGCAAAGCTGTACTATTGCACTGATTGTAACAACCGTTAGCGTTGTCGCCAAGAATCAGGAGAGGATCATGGGCGCGTTTCCGCAGACCATTCATTTCATCGGCACCAATACCCCCCGCCAGCAGGAATATGCCACCGGCGCGCTGGAGGTGGAGGGGACCATCCCCGCCGCCATCGACGGCGCGTTCTTCCGCGCCGTGCCCGACAATGCCCATGCCCCGATGTTCGAGGATGACATCGCGCTGAACCACGACGGCATGATCGCGCGGTTCGATATTTCAGGCGGCAAGGCCAGCTTCGCCATCCAGTACGTCGAGACAGAGCGTTACCGGCTGGAAAAGGCGGCGGGCCACGCGCTGTTCGGCCGCTATCGCAACCCCTTCACCGACGATCCCAGTGTCGCGGGCAAGGATCGCACCGTCGCCAATACCACCCCGGTCTGGCACGGTGGCCAGCTGTTCATGACCAAGGAGGACGGGCGCGGCTACGAGGTGAACCCGCACACGCTGGAGACGGTGGGCCGCTGGGACTACGAAGGCAAGCTGAGGAGCCAGACCTTCACCGCCCACCCGCGCATCGACCCGGACACCGGCGAACTGTTCTTCTTCGGCTACGAAGCGGGCGGGCTGTGCGACCTGAACGTGGCCTATTGCATTGCCGACAAGGACGGAAACCTCGTCAGCGAACAGTGGTTCGAGCAGCCCTATTGCTCCACCATCCACGACTTCGTGATCACCGAGCATTACGCGATCTTCCCGCTGTTCCCGACGCTGGCCGATCTCGACCGGCTGAAGGCGGGCGGCGCGCACTGGGCGCATCACCAGGACCTGCCCAGCTGGCTGGGGATCATGCCGCGTTACGGCAAGGTGTCGGAAATGCAGTGGGTGAAGGGGCCGGTGGGCGTATCCTGCTTCCATGAAGTCAACGCCTTCGAGGATGGCGATACGATCCATGTCGACCTGTGCCTGACCAATACCAACGCCTTCCAGTTCATGCGCGAGGCGGGCGGCGTGCATATCGACCAGCGCGAGATCCAGGGCGCGCTCACCCGCTGGAGCGTGGACATGAGCGCCGGTGAACTGGCGATTGCCGAACGCCCGATCGGCCCTCCGGGCGACCTGTGCCGGGTGGAGGACGCGGCGCAGGGCAAGCCTTACGACCGCGCCTGGTATCTCAGCATGAACCCGCAGGCTAAAGGCCCGCCGATGCTGGGCGGCCCGGTGGGGGCGAACTTCAACTGCATGTTGCGCATCAATCCGCAGACCGGGCAGCTGGCCATGATGGAGACGCCGCCGGGCGCCGCGATCAGCGAGCCTGCCCACGTCGTGTCGCCCGAGCCGGGCCATGGCGGCTGGCTGCTGACGGTGATCGACATTCCCAATGGCCCACCCGGCGCCGGCCACCCGGCGGACTATTCCAGCGAGCTGTGGGTGGTGGAAGCCGACGCCATCGAGCGAGGGCCAATCGCCCGCGTGAAGACCGGCAAGCCGCTGCGCAGCCAGGTCCACGGCACCTGGGTTGCGCGCGACAAGCTGGCCGCGAGCAAGCGGCAGGGCTGAACCGGAAAGGGCTGAATCCGAATGCGCTGAACTCGCCCTAACCTACTGCGGTTCGGGCTGGTTCTGCGGATCGGTGTCAGTGCGCCGGGGGCGGACCGGCTGCGGCGCATCGGCAGGGCGTTGCTGCTGCTGTTGCTGTTGTTGCTGCTGCGCCTGCTGGCGTTGCATCTCCGCCTGACGCTGAGCCTCGGCCTGCTGCTGTTGCCGCTGGGCCTCGGCCTGCTGACGCTGCATCTCGGCTTGCTGCTGGGCTTGCCGCTGCGCTTCGGCCTGTTGCTGCTGGCGTTGTGCCTCGGCCTGCTGGCGCTGCATCTGGGCTTGCCGCTGGGCCTCGGCCTGCTGTTGCTGGCGCTGGCGTTCCAGATCAGCCTGCTGCTGAGCCTGCTGTTGCTGAGCTTGCTGCTGGGCCTGCTGGCGCTGGCGAGCAGCCTCGGCTTCGGCAGCCTGACGCTGCGCAGCGGCCTGACGCTGGGCTTCGGCTTGCTGTTGCTGGCGCTCGGCATCGGCTTGCTGGCGTTGCATCTCGGCCTGGCGTTGCGCTTCGGCCTGCTGCTGCTGGCGCTGGCGCTCCAGATCGGCCTGCTGCGCTTGCCGCTGCATGTCGGCCTGCCGCCGGGCTTCGGCCTGCTGGCGCTGCATTTCGACCTGAGCCGCCTGACGCTGCGCCTCGGCCTGAGCCTCGCGCTGACGCCGTTCTTCCTCCGCCGCGCGCTGGGCCTGGGCCTGCCGCTGCGCCTCGGCCTCGGCGGCGGCCTGCGCGCGATTGACGCGGTCGGCTTCGGCATCGCGCTGCGCCTGCTCGCGCCGGTCCATCGCCGCCTCGCGTTCGGACTGCTGGCGCTGCTCCTCGGCCTGACGCCGGGCCGCTGCCTGCGCTTCCGCCTGCGCCGCCTGGGCCTGAGCCTGCCGCTGGCGTTCGGCCTCGGCCTGGCGCGCTTCGAGTTCGCGCTGCGCGGCGCGCTGGGCTTCGGCGGTCAGCGCGGCCTCGTCGGCAACAACGGCTGGACCTGCCGGAACCTCGCGCGGATCGTCGGCCACCCGTTCGGGCCGCGAACCGCCTTGGTTGCGCGTATTGGTGGGGGCCTGCGTCACCGGCGGCACTTCGGTCAGCGGCACCTGCCCCGCGCCGCCAGCGCCGCGCCCGCCGCGCTGGCCGATGTCAGTGCCGGTATTGGTGCCGCCCGAACCGGTCCGGTCACGGTCACGGTCACGATTGCCGTCGCGCCCGCCATCGGCCCGGCCATCGTTCCGACCTTGGCCTTGCCCGCCATTGGCAGAGCCGCCGCGATTGTCCGCCCGGTCCTCGCGCCGCTCGTGCCGGTCATGCCCGCGGCGCCCTTCGCGCCGCCAGCCGGTCCAGCCGCCATTGCCATAGCGGTCGCGGCCCCAGCGGGTGCGGTCGCGGTAGAAATCGTCCTGCCATTGCAGCCACAGCGGCGCGGCCACCCAGTCCTGCGAGCCATAGCGCGCGGCCTGGTCGATATCGCCGCCCAGCCGGTAATAGCGGCTGGCATCGTCGAGCAGGCTGCTGGCGTAGTAGCGGCTGACGATGCGCCCGTCGCGATCGTAGACCACCACCAGCCGCCCGTCGCGATAGCCGTAGCTGTACAGCGGATCGCGCACCAGGAAGGGGCGGCTGGCGCCGGGTTCGAAGTAGAAATAGCGATAGCCGTGAGCGATCGGCTGGGCGTACATCCGGTAGCCATCCCAGGTTTCCCAGGCGAACAGCTGCTGCCCGTCGAAACGGAAGCTGAAATCGGGCGATGCGCTGCCGATCTCGTCGGTCACGTCATAGGCCAGGTCAATCCAGGCGAATTCGTCGGGCGTGGCATCGTTGCTGGCATAGGCATTGTTGCCATAGGTGCTGCGGTAATAGTCGTCTCCATAGCCTTCGTCGTAGCGGCCCCATTGCGAGCGGTCGGCATTGCCATAGGTGCTGGCGGGCGGCGTGCTCAGCGGCAGCTCGTAGGCCGAAGGCGCCTGCCGCAGCACCTGCGTGCTGGCATAGCCGCTGCTGGAATAGGTGGTGTTGGAATAGGTCGTGGTCTGGGTCGGCACCGTGGTGCAGGCGCCCAGCGCCAGCGTGGCGGTGGACAGCGACAGCAGCACCGGCATGCGTAGATTCAATGGCATCGTTCGTTACCCCCCTGTTGAACCATATTGCACGGTCCTTTTCGCAAGTCTCGGGTGAACCGGGCATGGAACCGCCGTTCATCCCCAAGGAAGAATTGCCGCTGAAGCGCGCTTGCCAGCCCCCCGCCCCGGCAATAGTCTGGCCGGCGGAGAGGAAAGACCATGCGGGCATTGCTAGTTGCAGGCGCGCTGGCCGTGGCATGGGCTGCCCCGGCCAGTTCACAGGATGAGGCACAGGAGGAAGGCACCGTCGCGGAGCAGATGGCCGCGCGCTTTGCCGCTCCGCCGCCGGGGTGGGTCACGCCGCGCACCCAGTGGGGCGATCCGGACCTGCGCGGCAAGTGGCCGGTCGACTACCTCGGCCGCACCCCGCGCGAACGCAGCCCGGCACTGGGAACGCGCGCCTTCCTGACCGAGGAGGAATATGCCCGCGCCTATAGCCAGGCCGAAGGCGAGCTGGAGCGCTACGACGAGGAGGAAGCGGCGGGCGTGATGGCCATGGGCCACTGGGCCGAATTCGGCCACCCGCTGCGGCAGGCGAGCATGGTGACCGAACCCGCCGACGGCCGCTACCCGCCGCTCACCCCGCACGGCGAGGAACTGCGCGCCAATGAACACACCAGCTGGAATACCTACGTGTTCGAGACGATGGACGATTTCGGCATCATGGACCGCTGCCTGACGCGCGGAATGCCCGGTTCGATGCTGCCCGGCGCCTACAACGGCGGGATCGAGGTGTTCCAGTCGCCCGGCCTGGTGGCGATCACGTTGGAGATGATCCACGAGACGCGGCTGGTCCACATCGGCGGCGAGCCGCCGCCGCCGTCGGTGCAGTTCGACCTCGGCTATTCGACGGGCCACTGGGAAGGCGATACGCTGGTGATCGAGACCACCAACTTCCGCCCCGGCATGTCGATGGGACCGGCGCCCAATTCGGACCAGCTGCACGTCACCGAACGCCTCACGCTGATGAACGACAACCAGATCCACTACGAAGCCTGGGTGGAAGACCCGCTGGTGATGCAGGGCCGCTACAAGATCGACCTGCCGTGGCTGCGCGAGGACGATTACGGCATGTACGAATATGCTTGCCACGAAGGCAACGTGCAGGTGCGCGGCTACATCACCTCCACCTCCCCGCGGTTCGCCGCCCAGCGCGCCGCCGCCTGGGTGGCGCAAGGCGAGGAGCCGGGCGAGGGAGTGCCGGTGCGATGAACGAAGTGGTCGAAAGCGACGGGCAGGTGGGGTCGATGTTCTGGATCTACCACCTCAGCCGGCTGGTGTTCGGCGGCTGGTGGCTGTTTTCGGGCCTGATGCACTTCCTCTGGCCCGAATTGCAGCCGCTGGGCGACGAACAGGCGGCGATCGACTTCACCCTGGCGCTGATGGCCAGCGGGCTGTTCAACTGGATCAAGGTGGCAGAAGTGGTGCTGGGCGTGCTGATCCTGGCCAACCGCGCCATGCCGCTGGCCATGCTGGCGCTGGTGCCGATCAACCTGGTGATCATCTACTGGAACTTCGTGCTCGACGAAGGCGCGGTGGAATGGACCTTCGGCGCCATGTCGATCCTGTTCAACGCCATCCTGATCTGGCCCTGGCGGCGCTACTTCTGGCCGCTGTTCGTCTGGCGCGGGCAGGCCGACCATTCGCTGCGGCCGGGGATCCAGGATTACCGCATCTGAGCCGGGAGGGCAGGCCCATGCCTGCCCTCCCGCACCGTCAGCCCTTGGTCAGCGCCCCGGCCAGCTTTTCCGACACGATGCCGAAGACCGCGCCGATCACCACCGAGACAACCGTCGGCACCAGTGCGCCGACCGGGTTCATCTCGCCGCTGCCCGCCATCAGGAAGGTAGCGCCCGCCACGGCGGCAAAGCCGTAGACGCTGGCGGGGATCGTCGCCAGCAGCGGCACCCGGCTGGCCAGGCAGATCACGAAGGCCCCCAGGCCCACGGCCAAGGGTCCGGCGAACTGGCCCAGCCCGCCCAGCGGACCCATCAGCGCCCAGATCGCCGCCACGCCGATCACCGCGCCGAAGCTCATGCCGACCGCGGCGGTGGTCATGCCCTTGACGCCGCCGCCCGAATGGAAGTGGCAGCCCCAGGCGATGAAGCTGATCCAGACGAGGCCGGGCAGGAAGCTGGCCAGCGGCACGCCGAACAGCCAGGTGTCGAGGATGGCAAGCAGGCCCACCGATACGGCGAGCGCGAGATATGCGGTCATTGTTGTGTTCCCCTCCATGCTGCGGCCTCTTCGCGGGCCGCTGGCAGGAGAGACTAAGTCAACGTGCGCAAATGTCCATAGAAGGGAAATTGCCCTGTGGACTGGCCAGATGATCGGACAGGCGCAATCTCATTCCACCGCGAAGGACATCAAACCAGCGCGTAATAGCGCAGCAGATTGCCATCGCTGCGGCGTTCGCCCACGCCGATGAACACGTGCTTGGTCAGCCAGTCGTGCTTGCCCACCGCGCATTCGAAGGTGGGATTGCCGCGCAGGTAATATTCGGGGTGGGCTACCTGCTCGCCGCCGTTGAAGGCCCAGTCGCGCAGTCGCGCCATGGTGTCGGGTTGGCGGCCCCAGAGAAAGCCCTTGTTGTGGAGCAGGATCACCGTGCCATCGTCCTCCTCCAGCAGGTAACGGGCATCGAACACGGCCACGTCGTCGGGCCGGAAATAGGCATAGTCGCCGCCCGAACCGGGAATGGCGCGCCCCTTCAGCAGCGGCCCTTCGAAAGTGCCGCCCTTCACCAGCACCGCGCTGCGCATCCCGCCATTGGGGTGCGGGGCGATGGTATAGACCTCGGGGAAGGTCAGCCGCACTTCCATCACGAATTCCATGCGCGGGTTGTCCAGCGTGCTGAACGGCGCGGCAAAGGGGGTGGTGTCGTTGAAGTCCATGGTCATCATCCCAGTTCGATAAGCCCGCCGTCGACGAACAGGTTGGCGGCGGTGATGAAGCTGGCGTCGTCGCTGGCGAGGAACAGCACGGCCTTGGCCACGTCGTCCGCCTCGCCCATGCGGTGCATGGGGATGTTGGCCACCATCATTTCGCGCAGGCCCGCCACCTGGTCCTCGGTCATGCCGGGGTTGCGATAGAGCAAGGGAGTCTCGATCGGGCCGGGGCTGACCACGTTGACGCGGATGCCTTCGCCCACCAGTTCCTTCGCGAACACCTTCATCGCCATGTAGAGCCCGGCCTTGGCAGCGGCATAGGTGCCGTTGCCTTCCAGCGCCCCGTGCGCGCCGATGGAGCCGGTCACCACCACCGATCCGCCGCGCCCCATGATCCGCAGCGCCTTCTGCAAGGCGAACACGCAGCCGCGCAGGTTGATCGCATGGGTGTGGTCCCAGGCTTCCTCGGTAATCTGGCGCAAGGGGGCAAAGCCGCCCACCCCGGCGTTGATGTAGAGCACGTCGATCCGCCCGTCCCTGGCCTCGATGGCGGCAACAACCGCTTCGGTGGCGGCGGGATCGGCAATGTCCGACTGGTAGCCCGTGGCGCCGGGAATGCTGGCCACGGCGGCGTCGATGGTGGCCCGGTCACGCCCGGTCAGGTGGACCGTGCCGCCTTCGGCCGCGAACATCCGCGCGGCGGCCAGCCCCATGCCCGAATTGCCGCCGAGGACGAGCACGATCTTGTTCTGGAATCTCATATGACACCCCTTTTCCGTTCGCCCTGAGCCTGTCGAAGGGCCACCGCGCAACGTCCTTCGACAGGCTCAGGACGAACGGGTGTTGTGAAATGCTGCATGATCAAAACGGACTCAATGGATTGAGCCGGTCGGGGTTCACATCCTGCATCACGTCCCAGTGTTCCGCGATCATGCCGTTCTCCACCCGGAAGATGTCCATCACCGCGAAGCCCGGATCGCCCGCATGGCGGATGACGTGATAATGCAGCGTCACGTGGTCGCCGTCGACGAAGGCGCGGTGGAGGATCTGCTGCGCCTCGCCCGGCTGGCTGCGCGCCCAGTCGAGAAAGCCCTTCAGCGCCTCGCGCCCCGGATCCACGTTCTGGTGATGCTGGATATAGCCGGGCGCGATGTAGTCATCGACGCGGGTGCTATCCAGGGGTACCAGCACGTTCTCGAACATGGCCACCACCAGGTCGAGATTCGCCTGCTCCTGCGGCGTGCGGCTCATAGTCCTCTCCTCCTCACTTGCTCTAACCGTAACGCGCGTTACGATGCGCGGCAATGGGGAGAGAAGCGATGACGCGCGAAGACTACGATCGCTATGCCGCCGCCTTCAACGCGCGCGATTACGATGCCGTGTTCGATTTCTATGCCGAGGATCCGGAAATGGCCTTCTTCGGCGTGGAAATCCGCACGCGGCAGCAATTGCGCGACTTCTACAGTTTCCTCCATTCCTTCGTGCGCGAAAGCATCACGGTGGAGAAGTTCGCCGCCTCTGACGAGCTGGCAGCGGTGGAAGGGGTGATCCGCATCGAGGCTTTCCGCGACCTGACGCGCGCGGAGCTGGATGCAAACGGGATGCAGCAGTTCTTCCCCATCGCCGCGGGCGAGGTGCAGGAAATGCGCCAGTACATCCATTACCACCTGCGCGGCGGCAAGATCGCCAGCGTGGGCTGCGCCATCGTCCCCTGATCCGCGATTCCGCTTTCCTACAGGCCAGCAGCCCGTCAGCTTCGCTGCGCCAGTTTGTTACCGCTCAAATCGCTCGGCCCTGGCGGAGATTATACAAGCCCCCACCCGCATGTATTTCATCAACTAAACCCCTTCGAATTCATCCTTGCGAATTGTTCACTCCCGTGAAAAAGGCCCAGCCATGATCAAGACCAGCCACGTCGGCAGCCTCCCCCGCGGCGAGCAACTCGTCCCCCTCCTCCTCGCGCGTGACCACGGCGAACCCTACGATGCGGACGAGTTCGACCGCGTGGTGCAGGAAGCCGTGACCGAAGCCGTGCGCCAGCAGGTGGCGGCAGGCGTTTCGGTGGTGAGCGACGGCGAGATCGGCAAGGTCGGCTATTCGACCTATATCATCGAGCGGCTTTCGGGCTTTGGCGGCCATACCCCGCGCAAGCCTGCGCAGGACCTGGCCGAAGTGCCGGACCTCGCCAAGAAGCTGGCGCATATCATGGGCGCGCAGGAATTCACCCGCGCCAGCGCGATCGGCAAGGTGGAGCTGGTCAACCTCCAGCCGCTGCACGACGATGTGCGCCGCTTCCGGGCGGCACTGGACGCGGCGGGCGATGGCGTGGAGGCGTTCATGAATTCGGCCAGCCCCGGCCTGATCACCGCCTTCCAGCCCAACCAGTTCTATCCCAGCCACGAGGCCTACCTGGCCGATCTGGTCACCGCGATGCGGCCCGAGTACGAGGCCATCGTGGAGGCCGGGTTCCAGCTGCAACTCGACTGTCCCGACCTCGCGATGAGCCGCCACACCGGCTACCAGGACATGAGCGAGCAGGAATTCCTCGCCGCGATCCATGCCAATGTGGAGGCGCTGAACGCGGCGACCGCGAACATCGCGCCCGAGGCGATGCGGATGCACATCTGCTGGGGCAATTACGAAGGCCCGCACACTCACGATATCCCGCTGGAGAAGATCATGGACGTGGTGCTTTCGGCGCGCCCCTCCACCATCCTGTTCGAAGCGGCGAACCCGCGTCACGAGCACGAATGGGCGGTCTGGGCCGAAGCTGACCTGCCCGCCGACAAGGTGCTGGCTCCGGGGCTGGTGGATACCTGTTCCAACTATGTCGAGACGCCGCAGCTGATCGCCCAGCGGATCGCGCGGTTTGTCGATATCGTGGGCAAGGACCGGGTGATCGCCAGCACCGACTGCGGTTTCGGCACCTTCGCCGGCTATGGCAAGATCGATCCCAAGGTCGCCTGGGCCAAGCTGCGGGCGCTGCGCGACGGGGCTGACCTGGCCGAAAAGCAGAAGGGTTGAGGCCCCGTTTTTTCACTCTTGCGGAATGTTCGTATATGTGAAATAACGTGGCCATGCCCGCCACGTCTTCATCCCAGGCCCACAACAGCCAGGTAAAGTCGGCCATCCGTACGCTCGACATTATCGAATATGTCGTGGCGCACAATCGCGGACTGGTGGCGCAGGAAATCGCCACCGCCCTGGCGATCCCGGTGTCCAGCCTGTCGTACCTGCTGGCCACCCTGGTGGAACGCGAATACCTGGTCCGCGAAGGCCGCCGCTACAATGCCGGGCCGGGCCTCGCCCGCTTGCAGCTGACGGGCAATGCCTTCACCCTGGCCGATCGCGCCGCCCCGCTGGTGCGCACGATGCGGATGCAGCTGAACGAGACCACCAGCTTCTTCGTGCGCGAAGCCTGGGAGATCGAAGCGATCGTCACCGAAAGCAGCGAACAGGCGCTGCGCTATTCGGTGCCGACCGGCCAGCGCCTGCCGATGCACGCCCTGGCGGCGGGCAAGGTGATGCTGGCCGCGCTCGATGACAGCGAGCTGGATCGCTACTTTGCCGAGGTGGAGCGCCAGCCCTTCACCGACAAGACGGTGACCGACGAAGCCCAGCTGCGCCGCCAGATCGCCCAAGCGCGCGAAAGCGGCTTTGCCACCACCGACGAGGAATATTCGCGCGGGATCGAGGGCATCGCCCGGCTGGTGCGGATCGACGGCAACCCGGTCGGCTCGATCTCGGTGGCCGTACCCAAGGTGCGGTTCGACCCCGAATGCGGCCAGCGCGTGCGCGACATGCTGCGCAAGACTGCCGCCCTGCTCGAAGGAAACTGACGGCTAGAGACCGTCGAGGAAGTCCGAACCGATGCCGGGCTGCTCGCTCGCATCCGGCGCGGGTTCGGGTTCAGGGTCAGGTTCGGGCGCAGCATTCGCCACGGCAGGCGCCGCTTCGCCCAGCGCAGCCGCCGCCGCAGCCTGAGCCGTGGCATCGTCGACCAGGCCAAGCGGTTGCCAGGTGATCGCAGGTTCGCCTTCCGTCGCCAGCGGCTCCAGCGCCAGCAGGTCGAGCGCCGTCGCATCGGCTTCGGCATGCGCCGCGCTCGCGACCTCGGGCGGCGCTGCGTCATCGCTCACCTCGTCCACCGCGAGCGCGATTTCTGCCACCACCTCCTCCGCCGCCGCGTCATCGGCTGCCAGTTCCGTCGCAGGCTCGACCGCGGGCTCCGGCTCCGGCGGCGAATAGTCCGCTTCCACCACCGCCAGGTCGCGATCGTAGATGCGCGCTTCCTCGAACGGGCCGAGTGCGGTGTCGGGGCGCACGCGCACCAGCGGATAGGGATCGCCGGGGATGCCGACATAGGTCAGCTGCGCCTGGTTGGGACCGGTCTGGCGGAAGCGCAGCACGTCGTTGCGGGTGGCGCCGGGCGGCCCGGCGAAGACCAGTTCCACCACACCGTCGCGTGCTCCGGTCCGCTGCGCCACCACCACCTCGCTGCCGCCCATGCGCTGGAACACCGCGCCGTTGCTGGCGATCTGGGTGGGGCGTTTCCACGCGCCGGTCCACTGGCCGCCGGCCAGTTCGTCGAGCCGGAAGACGAAGATCGTCGCCTCGTCGATACGGAAGGCCCAATGCCCTTCGAGGCTTTGCCCCGCTTCCAGCTCCGCAGAGCCTTCGGCCGATTGTGCCATGGCCGGAAGCGGCAAGAGCAGCAGCGATAGGAAGATCAGCAGTCGCGACACCATGCGGACGATCATGCCGCAACTGCGCGCGAAAGGCCAAGCAAAAGGGGCGACCCGCCTAAGCGAGCCGCCCCCTCCTCCTCTCCCATGGAGCCGGGTATCAGGTGTTGGCGCCCACGCCCGTGGCGCGCCAGCTGTCGGCATAGGCCGTGCGGGCGACGTTCGAGTAGGGAACCGGGCTGATGACAGCCTTGATCCGGGTCTGCACGTGCGGTTCGACCGTGGGCTTGGTGGTGCCGCCGTTGGGCTCGCCCCAGACCAGCGAGACTTCCTTGCCCATCTCGACCTCGTCCGGGTCGATCATGGCGAGGGTGAGCATCTTGCCTTCGTTCGAGCTGTAGCCGACCCAAGTCGACACGCCGATCAGGTCACCCGCAGCGTTCCGCACCTCGTCGAAGGGGTGCATGGCGTAGACCGCGCTGGGGAACTCGAAGTACTTGGCACGGTCGCCCTCGGCATAGAGCGAGGAGAGGACGCGCATCATGTCTTCGTTGTCGAGCGCCAGCGTCACCTTCTGCTTGTGCTTCTGGGTGGCCATCTTCTCGAGCGCTTCACGACCGACGAAGTCGTGGTCGAACTTGACGATGTGGCCGTAACCGATGTCCCACGGGGTGAGGTAGTAGCCCTCGATGCTGTCGGGAACGTAGCTGCCGCCGATCGAGCACATGCCGGCATAGCTCTTGCCCGAGGCCCACTGGCGGAAGTCCTGCATCATCTCGCTGTCGCCGGTGAAGAAGGCGGGCAGCGGCGAAGGCAGCCAGCCCGATTCCAGCGTGTTCGACGAATAGGCGCGACCGCCCACCAGCGTCAGGCCGTCGTTCTTGCCTGCTTCCACCAGCGCGGCGTGCACCGCGCCATAGTCTTCCCACGGGCCGAACAGCTCGTAGCCCGGCTGGCCAGCCATGCCGTGGCGAAGGGCGATCACGTCCTTCCCGGCAATGTCGATGTGCGCCATGTTGAAGAACTTCAGGTCCGGCGGGGTCTCGCCCATGGCAATGCCCAGGATCTTCATCGCGTTCGGGCCTTGCAGCTGGAAGCGATAGTTCTTGCGCACGCCGTCGGTGCGCATGGCGGTGCGCTCGTCGCGCTCCACAGTCACGTTCCACTTGCTGCCGTCGGGCTTCTTGTACTGGGCGTGGAATTCGACCCACTCGATCGCCGGGGCGCGGCCCACCAGGCTGAATTCGTTCTCGGCCAGGTAGAACAGGATCACGTCACCGATGACATAGCCATCGGGGGTTACCGGCACGTACTGCTTGGCCTTGTTGACAGCGAAGTTCTTGAACGAGTTGATCGCGGTATATTCCAGCAGCGCCTCGGCATCGGGGCCGCGCACGTAGAGTTCGACCATGTGGTAGCTCTGGTTGAACAGCACCGCGCTTTTGGCCCAGGCGCGCTGTTCGTTGCGCCAGTTGGAATATTCGGCCGGCACGCCCGGATAGGGGTTGGGGCCAAGCTGCTGGTTGCGCAGGAAGTGCACCACGTCGCCCTGGGCGTCGAGCTTCTGTTGCAGGGTCTCACTCATTACTGTCGTCCTCTCCTTGGGAAGGCTTGCGGGTTCGTTTCAGGGTTTCAATCTTTGGCTGGCGCGCGGGCGAGCCAGTCGGAAATGGCATGGTTGACGGCATCGGGCGCTTCGAGCGTGATCATGTGTCCGGCGCCAGGCACGATCACCAGCTGCGCATCGGCCACCTGCGCGGCGATGGCTTCGTGCTGGCGGGGCGGCGCCCAGGTATCGAGTTCGCCGGTCATCACCAGCACGGGGCAGGTGAGCGTGGCGAGCAGGTCCTCGAACGGCGGGCGGCCCAGCAGAGCCTTGATCTGCGCATCGAACACGGCCTGGTTCTTGGTCAGGCACATTTCGCGCATCACGTCGTAGATGGGCATTTCGCGGTGCGCCTCGGCCACCATCGGCGGCAGCCAGTGATCGACCAGCGCCTCGAACCCGTGGTCGTAGCCGATCTGCTGCAATTCGGCGCGCTTGGCCGGTTCGTTCGGCCCGACCGGGTGCACCCCGGTGGACACCAGCGCCAGCCGCCGCACGCGATCGGGCGCCTGCCGCACGATTTCCATGGCCACGCGCCCGCCCATCGAATGGCCGAACACGTCGAGCTGGTCGGCGCCCGCCGCATCGGCTTCGGCCAGGGCGATTCGCGCCATTTCGGAAAGGCTGTCAGCCATGCCGTAGCTGTCGACCACGTGCGCCTGCGCAAAGGCGCTCTTCTGCGGCGCATAGATGCGCGCATCACAGATCAGCCCAGGCAGGAACAGCAACATCGACAGGCGCTCACTCTCGCTTTTTTCGCGTTCTTGAAAATTTCATCTATACGAATTTGGGCGGCTGCGCTAGGGGATTCTTGCGAGAGAAAATGGCCAGCCGGAGTCGCTCTCCGGTGGCGCGCATGGAGGAGAGAATCATGGCGTCCTACGAAACCATCCACCCCAACTGGGAAAAGCCCATGGCCAACATGGTCGATGGCTATTCGCTGGAAATGACCGCCAAGGAGCTCGAGGGCCTGCGCGAAGCCGCGTCGCTGATTCGCCCGGACACGCAGATCGCCGTCACCTTCCTGCCGGGCGAGGAAATCGAACAGCGGATCGAGGCCAGCTGCCTGGTGCGCGAACTGGGCTTCGAGCCGATCGCCCACGTTTCGGCCCGCCGCATCACCAGCCATGAGGAGCTGGAATACTATCTGAAGGAAACCGCCGAACGGGCCGGGGCCAAGCGCATCTTCGTGATCGCGGGCGATCCGCCCGAACCCGAAGGCCCCTTCTCCGACAGCTTGCAGATCATCGAGACCGGCCTGCTGGAGAAATACGGTTACGAGGTGATCGGCGTGGGCGGCCATCCCGAAGGCCACCCCAACAACACGCCCGCCCAGCTGTGGGACTGGATGGAACGCAAGCTGGCCGCGATCCGCGCGCACGGCATGACTCCGCTGGTGGTGACCCAGTTCGCCTTCGACGACGATGCCATCGTCGCCTGGCTGGCCGAAATGCGCGCGCGCGGGATCGACGTGCCGGTGCGCCTGGGCGTGCCTGGCCCGGCCGGCATCAAGCGGCTGCTGGGCTTTGCCAAGCGGTGCGGCGTGGGCGCTTCGGCCAGCGTGATGAAGAAGTACGGCATTTCGCTCACCAACCTGATCGGCACCGCCGGTCCGGATAAGCTGGTGGACAGCCTTGGCAGCAAGCTGGATGACAGCCATGGCCGCGTTCGGCTGCACTTCTATCCCTTCGGCGCGCTCAAGGCGTCGGCCGAATGGATCAACGATTACGACGCACGCCACCGGTAAGGAAGACAATGGCGGATATCATCGATGGCCGCGCGATCGCGCGCCAGCTTGACGAAAAGACCAAGGCACAGGTCGACGAACTGCTCGCCGCGGGCCACCCCGCGCCGGGCCTCGCCGTGATCCTGGTGGGCGAAGACGGCGCCAGCCAGGTCTATGTCCGGCGCAAGATCAAGGCCTGCGAGAAGGTCGGCATCAATTCGATCGAGCACCGCCTGCCCGCCGATACCTCGCAGGAACACCTGCTGGCGCTGATCGATACGCTCAACAAGGACAAGCGCGTCCACGGCATCCTGTGCCAGGTGCCGTTGCCGCCGCATATCGATACCCGGCTGGTGCTGCGCTCGATCAGCCCGGCGAAGGACGTCGACGGGTTCCACCCGGTCAATGTCGGCCGCCTGACCACAGGCGTGGGCGGGATCGTGCCCTGCACCCCGCTGGGCGTGATGCTGCTGATCGAATCGGTCCTGCCCGACCTCAAGGGCAAGGACGTGGTGGTGATCGGCAAGTCCAACATCGTCGGCAAGCCGGTGGCCAACCTGCTGCTCGATGCCGAGGCGACCGTCACCGTCACCCATATCTACACCGAGAACCTGCCCGACCTGTGCCGCAAGGCCGACGTGGTGGTGGCCGCCGCGGGCGCGCCTGAACTGGTGAAGGGCTGGTGGGTGAAGCCCGGCGCAGTGCTGATCGACGTGGGCATCACCCGCGTAATGGGCGAAGACGGCAAGGAAAAGCTGCTGGGCGATATTGCCTTCGACGAAGTGCAGCACGCCCGCGCGGTGACCCCGGTGCCTGGCGGCGTGGGGCCGATGACGATCTCGTGCCTGCTGCTCAACACCGTGCAGGCGGCGAAGAACCTGCTCGAACCCGAAGCCCCGCGCGGTGACGACTACGCCGACGCGCCTGACCGTTCGATGTACTCCGCCAGCTAGTTTGCTTGCCAAGCGCGCGGCAATCGTCAATCACCGCGCGCATGGCAGAGAGGATCGATGGGCGCGCGGTCGCCCGCTCGCTGGACGAGACAACCAAGTCCGAAGTGGAAGCGATGGTCGCAGGCGGCATGACCCGCCCCGGCCTGACCGTGATCCTTGTCGGTGACGACCCCGCGAGCGACGTCTACGTCAGCCACAAGGTTACCGCCTGCGCGCGGGTGGGCATCCGTTCGACCGAACACCGCCTGCCCGCCGAAACCAGCGAGGACGAACTGCTGGGCCTGATCGCGCGGCTCAACGCCAGCGAGCATGTCCACGGCATCCTGTGCCAGGTGCCGCTGCCGGGCCACATCGATGCGCGCAAGGTGCTGGAAGCGATCGACCCCGCGAAGGACGTCGACGGCTTCCACCCGGTCAACGTCGGGCGCCTGTCCACCGGCACCGGCGGGATCTGGCCCTGCACGCCGTTCGGCTGCATCAAGCTGCTGCAAACCGTGCAACCCGACCTCACCGGCATGGATGCACTGGTGATCGGCCGTTCCAACATCGTCGGCAAGCCGGTGGCGATGATGCTGACCGCGCAGGGCTGCACCGTCACCCTGGCCCACAGCAAGACCCGTGACCTGCCGGGCAAGGCGCGCCAGGCGGACATCATCGTGGCTGCCACCGGCATTCCCGAAATGGTCAAGGGCGACTGGGTGAAGCCCGGCGCCATCGTGATCGACGTGGGCATCAACCGCCAGCCGGGCGAGAACGGCAAGGATCGGCTGGTGGGCGACGTCGCCTTTGCCGAGGTGCAGCACGCCCGCGCCGTCACCCCCGTCCCCGGCGGCGTGGGGCCGATGACCATCGCCGTGCTGCTGGCCAACACCGTGCAGGCGGCCAGGGCCTGGCAGAAGTGAACAACAGTGTAAGTAACGTCTAGGCTTGCCTTGCGCCCTGCCCTATGTTTGGCAAGCAAGCGAGCAGACCGGAACAAAGAGACAGTGCCATGAGCCAACCCGAAGTCGACGTCCTGATCATCGGTGCCGGGCTGTCCGGCGTGTCGATCGCCGGCCACCTGGGCATGTCGTGTCCTGACCGGACCTATCGCATCCTTGAACGGCGCGACCAGATCGGCGGCACCTGGGACCTGTTCCGCTATCCCGGCGTGCG
>JAGREI010000305.1 GCA_020446625.1 Erythrobacter sp. | reverse complement strand
GCGATGAAGATGGAACACACGCTCACCGCGCCCTTTGACGGGGTGATTGCCGAACTCGATGCCAGCGAAGGCGCACAGGTCAGCGAAGGGGCGCTACTGGCGCAGATCGTGCAGAAGGAACAGGACTGATGGCAGGCAAGTATTTCGACCAGTGGCAGGTGGGTGAAACGATCCAGCACGAGATCCGCCGCACCGTCACCGAGACGGACAACCTGCTGTTCTCCGCCATGACGCACAACCCGCAGCCGCTGCACCTCGACGCCGAGGCCGCGCGCGCCAGCGAGTTCGGGCAAATCCTCGTCAACGGCACCTTCACCTTCGCGCTGATGATCGGCCTGTCGGTGGGCGACACCACGCTGGGTACGCTGATCGCCAACCTCGCCTACGACAAGCTGGAGATGCCCAAGCCGGTGTTCATCGGGGACACCCTGCGCTGCGAAACCGAGGTGATCGCGCTGCGCCCCAGCAAGTCGCGCCCTGGTTCGGGCGTGGTCACATTCGCCCACCGGATGCACAACCAGCGCAACGAGCTGGTCTGCACCTGCCTGCGCATGACGCTGATCAAGGGATCTGACACCTGAGCGAGGCGCCCTTCGCCGGGAACTTGTGACCCAGTCGCACGGCCTGCCGTCTTGGCCAAGAGCCAAGGGTTCGCTGACGGATAGTGGATCCATTCCGCCAATCGCGCTGGTCCCGAACCCGGACTGCGTGCTGCGCTGCTGGCCTGGCTTTTTACGGGCGGGCGCAAAAGGCGCCGAACGTCAGTCGCTGCGGGAGCACGTTTCGGGAAAGGCTGCTTGATCCTGAAAAAGTTCAATCTGGATCAAGGCGATGTGGCGGAGAGGGAGGGATTCGAACCCTCGATAGAGTTACCCCTATACTGCATTTCGAGTGCAGCGCATTCGACCACTCTGCCACCTCTCCGCAAGATCGGTGTCGACGGCCCAGGGGGCGCAGGTCGTTCAGGAAGCGCGGCGGTTAGCGAAGCGGCGCGCACTTGCCAAGCCCCTTCCTGCGCCAAATCCAGCAAAAACGGTGGACTGCAACCCCGCCGTGCTTGTTCGCAGCTGCACAAGGCATATATTTGCTGCATGGATCGCTCGCATTTCTACTCGGCGCAGGCAGGCAGGCGGATCGATGCCCCGCGTTCGTCACGCGCGCGGTTCGCGATCGGGGACGTGGTGCGCCACCGCAAGTACGACTTTCGCGGCGTGATCTTCGATATCGATCCGGTCTATGCCAATTCGGAAGAATGGTACGAACAGATCCCCGAAGGGCAGCGTCCCCGGCGGGACCAGCCGTTCTACCACCTGCTGGCCGAGAACGACGAAAGCTCCTACGTCGCCTATGTCAGCCAGCAGAACCTGATGGAAGACACCGACGGCGAACCGATCGACCACCCGCAGGTGGAACAGCTGTTCGAACGTTTCTCAGGCGGCCGCTATCGCCTGCGCCGCAGCCTGACGCACTGATCGTTACGACTTGATCTTCCACCCGCTCTTCAGCACGCGGTAGGTCACGAAGCCCAGCACCAGGTTCAGCAGCCCCACGCCCAGCGCGGCGATCAGCACGTGGCTGTTATCGTTGCCGATGTCGCTCTGCCCCAGGAAGCCGTAGCGGAAGCCGGAAATCATGTAGAAGAACGGGTTCGCGCGGCTGATCGTCTGGAACAGCGGGGCGAGGTTCGAAATGACGTAGAACGTCCCCGAAAGCAGGCTGAGCGGGGCCACGATGAAGTTGGTGATCGCGGCGTTGTGATCGAACTTCTCCGCCCAGATGCTGGTCAGCAAGCCCGCCAGCGAGAGCATGGTGGCCCCCATCAGGCCGAACCATACCACCGCCCAGGGATGCGCGATGGCCACGCTGACTCCGGGATAGAGCGCCATGGCCAGGCCCACCGCCAGCCCCACACACACCGCGCGGGTGATTGCGGCGGCCACGATGCCCAGCATCAGTTCGGCCTCGCTCAGCGGCGGCATCAGGAGGTCGATGATGGTCCCCTGCATCTTGCCCGACAGCAGGCTGAAGCTGGAATTGGCGAAGGCATTCTGCATCATGCCCATCATGATCAGGCCCGGCGCCACGAAGGTGCCGAAGCGCACGCCCAGCACCATGCGATCGCCGCGCCCCATGGCCACGGTGAAGATCACCAGGAACAGCAACGTGGTGACAGCCGGCGCCCAGACAGTCTGCGTCTGCACCTTGAGAAAGCGGCGGCACTCCTTAATATAGAGGCTCCACAGCCCGATCCGGTTGATCCCCGTGATCTGCGGCTGCCCCTTGGGTGCGAAGTTGCGTCCATGCGCGGTGGTTGCAGGTGCTTGATCAGCCATGCTGGCGCGACTATCCGGCACCTGCCTTTCTGGCAAGGGGCCGGACACGCAACAGTGTTCTGGCAAGAACACGAAGACACGGAATCGAATATCGCATGAGCTGGACCGACGAACGTATCGCCACCCTCACCAAGATGTGGGAGGGCGGCGCGACCGCGAGCGAGATCGCCACCGAACTGGGCGGCGTGTCGCGCAACGCGGTGATCGGCAAGGCGCACCGCCTGGGCCTGAAGGCACGTCCCAGCCCGGTGAAGGCCAACGAGCCCAAGCCCGCGAAGAAGAAGGAAGCCGCGCCCAAGCCGGTGGCTGCCGCTGCGCCCAAGCCCAAGGTCAAGCCTGCCGCCCCGCCGGTGAAGGCCGTGCGCGACGAACCCGTCGAGGCCGAAGCTGTCGCCAAGCCCGCGATTCCCGAGAACAGCCAGCCGCTGCCCAACCGCATGGAAGACCTGCCCAAGATCGTCTCCTACGGTCCCGGCGGCTTCCTGCGCCAGGGCCCCGGCGATCAGCAGGCCCCCATCCCGCCCGCGCCGCCGCGCCGCCTGGTGCCGGCCAAGCCCAGCCCCGAGATTGCCGACAAGACCAGCCTGCTCGACCTGAGCGACCGCGTCTGCCGCTGGCCGATGGGCCATCCCGGCGAACCCGATTTCCACTTCTGCGGCGAGAAGGTGAACCCCGGCTTCCCCTATTGCGTGGAACATTGCGGCCGTGCCTACCAGGCGCAGCTGCCGCGCGGCGCGCGCCGTCCCCCGCCGCCCCTGCCGTTTGGCGGCCCCAGAGTCCGTTAAGGCGTTCGTTAAGGCGTCCGTTAAGGCGTTCGCTGAGCTAGGAAGCCGATTTCAGGCATGAAAAAGGCGTCCCGGCATGTGGGAGCCGGGACGCCAAGACACTACCGACCCACATACGACCCGAGGCTCGGCAGCATCTCGGGGGCGCCCCTAGGCACCGGTGGCCTGCGCGTCATGTCACGCAATCGCTTGGTTTCCACTGAAACCGGATTTACCCGTCAGACTTCCGGCCCCGCTCCCGGCGTGACCATCTTCGCGCGCTCCACCCGGCGTTCGATCTCGTCGGTCACGACGTAGCCCAGCGAAAACGCCTTCACGCAGGCCGCTGTCCGGTCCGACACGTTGAGCTTGGCGAAGATGCGGCGGATGTAGGCGTCGATAGACGAACGCGAGACGCCGATGATCTGGGCCATCACCGGGTTGCTCTTGCCCCGGCACATCCATTGCAGCACTTCCAGCTCGCGGTTCGACAGGGGATCGGCGTCGATCGCATCGCGGATGATCTGGCAATAGCGCTGGAACGACACCTGGCCGATCTGCTGCACCGCCAGCAGCACGGCGTCGGACGGGCGCCGTTGCTCGCGCCAGATCGCGCCGAGGAAGCCGGTGCGCGCCTGCGGGCCGAAACAGGCGGTGCCGATCCCGCGCGCCAGCCCGTGCCGGGCGATAATCTGCAAGTAGCGGCGTTCCTTGCGGTCCACCGATCCCGTGGTGATGTCATCGGGCCAGACGAAGGCCACCGCGCTGTCGAGCGCCAGCCGGGGTAGCGGATCGACCAGGTGCAGCCGGGCACGATAGTGCCGTTCCCACACGCGCGAACAGCCGATGTTGGTCAGAACGCGCCCCACGCGCGGATCGGCGGTGACAGGCGCTACAAAGAAGGCGGCGTCGATGCCCAGCAAGGCCAGCGCCCGCATTACCGCGTCGCGAAGAGGTACGACTTCAGGCGCGCTGCTGATAGCGCCGAGCGCCTCGACCATCGCTTCGCTACTGCCCTGCATCGCAATCCGCCCACATCGGTGACGACGCAACCCGACTCCACGCGGCAAACCGCGCTGCGAGCCACGCGGCGAGAAGTGCCACGCCCGCCGGGCGGGCGCAAGGACAAGTCAGCGCCGCAGCGGCGGCACGTGGCGGTCGATCACGAATGCGGCCACGGCGACCAGCAGCGATGCCGCTGATAACGTGCCGAAAAAGGGCCACACGCTGCCCGCGCCCAGATCGAGCAGCGTCCCCCCGAAACCAGCGGCAGAGATCGCCCCGATCCGGCTGATGAAAAGGCCGAAGCCGATCCCTTCGGAACGGCAGCTTTGCGGGTAACCGTGCGTCATCAGCACGTACATGCCCGCCATCGATGCGCTGAAGACCAGGCCCGACAGGCCCACTAGCCAAATCACTTCGGTGCGGCTGGCCAGATCGGGCGCGGCATCGAGGCCGGTGATCGTCACGCCGATCGCCAGCATCCAGGCGCACATGGCCACGCCCAGCACCGCCATCACCAGCTTCGAACCGAACCGGCGCATGATCACGCCCGCCAGCACTGAACCGACCACCGAGCTTAGTCCGGTGATGAAGACTGCTTCGCCGCCTTCCTCCAGCGTGAAACCGGCAGCGGTCAGGAAAGTGGTGGTCCAGCTCAGGATGCCATAGGCGACCAGGGCAGACGTGCCGAAGGCAATGCCGATGCCGATATTGAGCCGCAGGTTGGAGCGGTGCAGGACTCCCACTCTCCCGCCGCTGCCATCACCGACATGCTCTTCGGGCACCAGATCCACCGGATTGTCGAGCACCAGCCGGGCATTGGCCAGCGCCTGCTTGCGCTTGCCATGTTCGAGCAGGAACGACGGGCTGTCGCGCAGCACCAGCAGGATCGCCACCACCACGAACAGCGTGGCTACGCCGAAGGCCACGAAGGTGCCTTCCCAGCCATGCGCCTGGGCAATCCCCGGCCCCAGCGCGCCAGCAATCGAACCGCCGATCGGCGTCCCCACCGAAAGCGTGCTGACCGTCACCGGGCGCCAGCGGTCGGGCAGCCACTCGCTCGCCATGGCCACGGCATTGGCATAGGCACCGCCAAAGCCGAGCCCGGCGATCATGCGCCAGAAACCCATCAGCCAGATATTGTCGGCAGTCGCCGCCGCAACGGTGGCGAGCGAGAAGACCAGTGCCGCGATCACCAGCGTCCAGCGTCGGCCGATGGCATCGCCCAGCAGGCCGCCGCCCCAGCCGCCCAGCCCGAAGCCCACCAGCGCCGCCATCATGGCGATGCCGAAGGCGCTGCGGCTGACTTCAAACGCCTGCGTCACCAGCGGAGCAACCACGCCCAGCAGTTGCAGGTCGATCCCGTCGCACACCAGCACAAGGAAGCAGGTGGCCGTGATAAGCCATTGCAGCGGCTTCACCCGTTGCGCGTTCAGCGCAGCGGCAAAGCTGGTGGGCGTAACACTCACTGCCCCACTCACTGGCCGCCTGCCGGGCTTTTCGAGCCGAGGTCGAGCGCCATGTCCGCCGCACCCTCCACCGGCACCGGGCGGTTGCCGGGCGCCATCAGGTTGCGCGTCAATTCGCGCCGCACCTGTTCGAACTTCATCCGGCCCGGCGTGGGTTCGTCGGCGGGAAAGGCCGCCTCGATCTCGCGGTGCCGCTCGATCACTTCGTCGAGGAATTCGCGGTTGGTGAACACGTAGAAGCGGTTCGCCTTGATCGCGGCGACCACCGCGCGCCCGGTATCGAGCGGGTCGACCGCCTCGCGCATGGCGTCCCACAGGTCTTTCAGGAACTGCGGTGCGCCTTCCTCCCTGATGTTCTCCGGATCATCTTCGGGAATCGGCACCATCGCGGTGCGGGTGGCGCCGGGGAACAGGCACGATACGCCGATGCCCTTTTCGGCCAGCTGGATGCGCAGGCTCTCGGAAAAGCCGCGTACGGCATATTTGGCGGTGGAATAGGCAGCCAGGCCCGGCAGCGGCACCACGCCCGCCATGCTGCTGGTGTTGACCACATGGCCGCCCTCGCCCTGCGCGCGGATAATCGGCACCACCAGCTTGGTGCCGTTGACCACCCCGCCAAGGTTGACCGACAGCGCCTTGTCCCAGTCTTCGAAATCGGGGCTCGCAGCCGTGCCGCCGCCGTTCACCCCGGCATTGTTGCACAGCACGTGGATCTTGCCGAAATGCGCCAGCGTCTCGTCCACCGCCGCCTTCAGGTTCGCCCGGTCGGCCACGTTGGCGCGCACGAAATGCACTGCGTTGTTGCCTGCCAAGGCTTCGCGCGCCTTGGCGATGTGATCAGGGTTCCAGTCCGCCAGGCTGACCTTCATGCCTTCGGCCAGGAAGGCCCGCGCCATGCCCAGGCCAATGCCGCTCGCGCCGCCGGTAATGAAGGCGACCCGCCCTTCAAGCTGTTCCATGCACTCTCCTCTCCCAGGCCCGGATCATGGCAGGCCGCACGCGAATGTCACTAGTGATGGCCGGCTGGCGGCGCGGCGACCGAGTCAGCCCGTGACTTCCAGCACCATGTTGGTGGGCGTGGTGTGCGCGCGATGGACGGAGGTGAAACCGGCATCGTTCAGCACCTTGGTCAGCCGCTTCTGCCCGGCCTGCGCGCCCAGCCCCATGCCTACCGGCTGCGCCAGCGAAGCGGGTACGCAGCCCATGCAGCTGAACCCGTAGAAGATCTGCCCCAAGGGGTGCATGTTCTCGGCCATGGAGTCGCCCGCCAGTGGCTCCACCAGCATGAAGGTGCCGTCGGGCTTCAGCGTCTCGCGGATGTGCCGTGCCGCGCCCACCGGATCGCCCATGTCATGCAGGGCATCGAAGATGCAGGCGAAATCGAAGCCGTCGCCGGGATAGTCCTGCGCGGTGGCAACGTGGAACTCCACGTTCGTCACGCCCGCATCGGCCGCCTTGGCGCGGGCAGCCTCGATGCTGGGTTCGTGGAAGTCGATCCCGACGAAGTGCGACTGCGGGAATGCCTGCGCCATCAGCACGGTGGACGACCCGAAGCCGCAGCCGATATCCGCCACCTTGGCGCCGGCTTCCAGCTTGTCGGTCACGCCGCTGAGCGCGGGCAACCACTCGGTGACGAGGTGCGCGGCATAGCCGGGGCGGAAGAACCGGTCGGTCGAGCAAAACAGACACGGCGAATGTTCGGACCACGGCCGCCCCTCGCCGCTCTTGAACACCTGCACCGCCTTTTCGTGCATCTCGTACTGGGCGATCACGGCCTGGAAGAAGCCCTGCATACAGGCAGGTTGCCCTTCGCGGGCGAACACCAGCGCCTGTTCGGGGGTGAGTTCGAACGTCTCGTTCTCGCCATCGAAGGTGATGTAACCCGCCGCCGAAACCGATCCCAGCCATTCGCGCAGGTACTTGGGTTCCATCCCCGTTTTCGCGGCCAGCTGAGCCAGCGTCATCGGCCCTTCGCCGTCCATCGCGTTGAACACCCCGGCCTGGTCACCGAGGTATGCCATCATGATGCTGACGGCCCCGGCAACGTCGCCAATGGCCTTGCCCGCCAGCGCCTGCACCTTCGCGAAATCGATCTGCTCGCTCATTTCACCTCTCCCAGATTGCTTTTGTCCGGAAGTGTAGCAGGCAGGCAGCCCTTGGAAAGAGACTAGCGTCGTCCGGCAAACCAGATGGTGTGCTGCGGCCCCATGTTGTTGGGCCGGGCGCGCACGGTGCGCACGTCCACTTCCAGCCCCGCATCCATCAGGCGGCGGGTGAACTTGTGATCGGGCGCGGCGGACCACACCGCCAGCACCCCGCCGGGGTTCAGCGCATCTCGCATCCGGGCGATGCCGGTGCGGGTATAGAGCCGTTCGTTGCCTTCGCGCACGATGCCGTCGGGGCCGTTGTCGACATCCAGCAGGATCGCGTCGTAACGCGGCGTGGTGCCGTCCACCGCGTCATCCACCAGCGCGGCAACGTCGGCCAGCACCACTTCGCCGCGCGGATCATCCAGGCACTGGCCGGTCAGCGCGGCCAGCGGACCGCGCGCCCAGTCGAGGATTTCCGGCACCACTTCGGCCACCACCACCCGGCCCTGCTCGGGAATGGCGGCCAGCGCGGCGCGGAAGGTGAAGCCCATGCCATAACCGCCGATCAGAACGCGCGGCGCGGGCGCGGCCAGACGTTCCAGCGTCAGCACGGCGAGTTGTTCCTCGCTGAACTGCATCCGCGTGCCCATCAGCTCGTCGCGCCCCAGCATGATGATGAAATCGCGCCCGTGGCTGACGAGGGTAAGCGTGTCCCCACCGGGGATCTGCGCGGTGGCTATGGTTTCGCGAGGCAACATGGCTGACCTCCTAGAGGGGCGGGTCTTACGAGGGAAGCATTCAATCGCCGGTGAGAAAGACCACATAGCCGCGAAATTCGGGATCCCCGGCCAGCCATTCCGGGGCCTGCCACTCGCCGCCTTGCACCAGCCCCACGCGATAGGGCAGCTCCAGCCGCCGAAGCGAGGGCAGGTATTGGGCATAGCCGGGGATCGTCTCGCGACCCTGGTAGGTCTGGACCACCACGTGATCGAGTACGCCCGCCAGCGCGGCGAGATCGTCATCCGCCGCGCCCGCGCTCCAGTCCATCAGTCCGGTGGCCGACAGTTTCAGGCCGGGCGGCAGGCGGCGACGCAGGTCGGCCAGGAACGTGGCATAGCTGCCCAGTTGCGGCGTGGCGGCGTCGAAGTCCACGCACAAGCCCACCACCGGATTGCCCGCCGCCTGCCAGCGTTCGGCTTGCGCCAGCAGCTGGGCATAGGCAGGCTCCCCCCAGTCGAGCCGCTCGGCGCGCACCACCAGCCACAGGTCCGGCCCAGGATTGCGCGGCACGTCCCGCCGCAGAGCGACGATATGATCGGGATCATCCGCGCGCAGTTCGCCCCAGAGGAGGTAGACCGTCTCGGCCTCGGCCAGATAGTCGGGCGGACGCACTCCGCTCCACAGGAAGAACGACTGGTAGTCCGCCGGATCGACGCCATCGGACGCCGGCTCCTCGCGCGGCGAACAGGCCGCCAGCAGCAGCGCCAGCGCGGCGACGGCCAGCCTACCAGTAATAGTCCGCCTCCTGCCCCCAGCGGGTATTGCCGAACTCGTTCTTCAGGCGGCGGAACCAGGCGGCGCGCTGGCTTTCCTCCACCTCTTCGCCGCCACAGGTGTTGTTGCCCGAAGGCGCATAGCAATGGATCGCGCGATAGAGCGCATATGCGCGATCCTCGCGCGGCACGCCGGGCTGGATGATGATATCGGCATAGTAGCGGCTGCGCGGGCTTGCCTCGCCGGGATAGCTGGCCAGCGACCCCAGCGAGCCGGGATCGCGCGCCCAGTCGAGTTCGCTCTGATCGAACCCGTTGAGGCGGAAGAAGTCGCCCAGGCACAGGCGGCCCTGCACATCGCGGGCATTGCGTGCCAGCCGGGCCAGGGTGTCCGTCAGCGCGGGACAGGCATAGCCATCACTGGTGCGCCCGTTGAGGTACACGCCCACGGGTGCCTGCGGTTCGTAGGTATCCGGATTGTAGCGCAGGGTGGGGCCGTCCGCCGGGGTCAGGGCCATGTCCTGCCGGGCGGCGGCATATTGGCCGCGCCGCAGTTCGCGGTAGACCAGCACATAGGCGGCAAGATCACGCTCGTCCCCAGTCCGCGCCTCTCCCCGTGCCACCGTGCGCAGCACTTCCGGCCCGGCCGAATGTTGCAACAGGATTGCGCGGGTATAGAGGTCGGTGATCGGGGAATCCTCCGCGAACACCCGCTCCACTTGCCCCGCACGCTCCCATGCCAGCGCCAGCCCCAGTTCCACTGTCGGGCGCTGGTAGATGGCGGAGGCACCGCCCAGCAGTTCGCGCCAGAAACCCACCTCGTTGCGGTCATGCAGCCGCGCCAGCGCCATGCCGCGCAGCACCTGGCGGCTGAATTGCAGCGGGCTGTAGCTGGTGCGCCGGGCATCGTCGGGCAGCAGTTGCAGAACCCGGCGGTAGTCTTGCGCGACGTAGAAGGCATGGTTCGCTTGCAGGAAGGCGTAGAGTTCGGGCTGCTCGGCAAACATGGCCTGCTGGCCATCCAGTTCGGCAGCGGCGAGCGGCGGCGGGTAGTCGACGCCGTAGTAATCGTCCTCCTCTCCGCCAGAGCTGCGCCGCATCCGCAGCAGGTCCATCGTCGCCAGCAGCAGCGGATCCAGCCTGGCCTGCCGCGCGGCGGGCTTGAACAGGAACTTGTCGTCGATTTCCTCGATCAGTTCGGCCGCCTGCACGCTGGCGGCATCGACCCTGCCCAGCGCCACGCCGTAGGCTGCCGCCTGCTGTTCGCCTTCGCCCTGCAACCAGCGCGCACGGCGCAGCAGCCCGCGCGCCGAAGCGACGTAGCGGCCCGCGGGATAGGCATCGAGATAGGCGGTCAGTTCGCTGACGCTGCGCCGGGTCAGCATGTCGTTTGCCTGGCTCTGGTTGAAATAGCCCCAGTCGTCCATGCCGGTGGCGGCAGCTTCGCCCAGGGCATTGCGCGCTTCCATGTAGCGCGCGGCTTCGCGCACCCACGGGTCATGCGCATTGCGGAGCGATCCGAAACGCGCCTTCGCCCCGCGCCAGTCACCGGCATAAAACGATGCCGCGCCAGCCACGTAGATGCCGAATTCGCGTGCCACGTCGGACGAAAAGGCGCTGGGCATCACCATGTCGGCAAAGCCATCGGGCGCCGCGCCGGAATCGCTGCCGGCATTGGCCTGGCAATAGGCCAGCAATGCCGCGCGCCCGGCGGCCAGCCGCGCCCGGTCGCGGGCATTGATGCGGCGGTTGCGATCTGCGGCGGCGAGGAATTCCGCCCCACCCTGCTCCACGCTCTGGCAGCGGGTTCCGCCAAAGGCGTTGTCCGGCCCGGCAGCATCGCCTTCGGGCTGCGGATAGAGCGTGCGGGTCAACCGCGACCAGTCGAAGAAGGTGCGGCCAAGGTCCGCCACGTACCAGGGATCATCCTGCGGATAGTCCCCGTCCACCGGCAGTCCGGCCCGGTCGCGCAACAGCAGCAGCATGTTGACGCGGGTATCGTTGCCCGGCCCGATCACCACCCGGCTGGCGCAGAGGCGGCTCTGCGCTTCCAGCGTCCACACCGTGCCGCAGCCCATCTCGGTGCTGGCGCTCGCCGGGGCCGACCACGCGGCCATCCCTGCCAGCAATCCCGCCAAAGCCAACCAGCCGCGCATCGTCAGATTCCCCCGTTCAACCCGGCGAGGACAATTTCACATGGCGCCTGAACGCACAATGGCCGCGAAAGCAAAATGCTTCCGCGGCCATCGTTTAGTTGCCCTTGCTAAAGTTCAAGTGGACTTCAGCTTTGGGGAATGCGGCTTAGTCGTCCTTCAGAAAGGCCGGCATGTGGTCGCTGCCGCCATCGCGGTCGCTGCGCTCGCGGCCCCGGTCGTTGCGCGGCCCGCGGTCGCCGCCACGGCCACCACGGTCACCGCCGCGATCGCCACGTGGGCCGCGACGGTCGCCACGATCACCGCGCGGCTTGTCGCCACGGGGTTCACGAGGTTCGCGCGGCGGACGGGTGTCTT
>JAGREI010000304.1 GCA_020446625.1 Erythrobacter sp. | reverse complement strand
ATCGACGCCTTCAGCCGCGTGGTGCGGCTGGGCGAAGGGCTGGCGCAGACCGGCCGCCTCAGCGACACCGCGATGGAACGCGCGCTGGGGGCGCTGCGGGTCTGCTCTGACAAGCTCAGGAAGCGCAACGTCCACCTCGCCCGCTCGGTCGCCACCGAAGCCTGCCGCCGCGCGTCGAACGGAGAGGCATTCATCGAGCGGGTGCGCAAGGAAACCGGAATCGTGCTCGATATCATCAGTGCGCAGGAAGAAGCGCGGCTGGCGGTGCTGGGCTGCCACATCCTGCTGGAAGACGGCGTCGGCCCGGCGGTGATCTTCGATATCGGCGGCGGCTCCACCGAACTGGTGCTGATCGAACCCGGCGCCCCAGTGCCGCGCATCGTCGACTGGCAGAGCGTGCCGTGGGGCGTGGTCTCGCTGTCGGAAACCGTGGGCCGGGAACCGAACGACGACCATGGCCGCCTGGCCCGGTACGAGAAGATGAAGCAGCTGGTGCGTGACAGCTTTGCCGATTTCACCCGCCGCATCGGCCCTCACCGCTCGCCCGACCAGCGCCTGCTCGGCACCAGCGGCACCGTCACCACGCTGGCCAGCGTGCACCTGGGCCTGCCGCATTATGATCGCAAGGCGGTGGACGGACTGATCGTGCCCGCCACCTCGATGCGCGATATCTCGCAGCGCCTTTCCGCCATGTCGCCGGGCGAACGCAGCCAACTCGATTGCATCGGGGCGGACCGGGCAGACCTGGTGGTGGCGGGCTGCGCCATCCTCGAGGCGATCCTGGATATCTGGCCGGCAGACCGGCTGGGCGTGGCCGATCGCGGCATCCGCGAAGGCATCCTGCGCAGCCTGATGGCCGCCGATGCCGAAGGCGCCGAAGCGCAGGCGGCTGTCCGTCGCACCAAGCAGGGGGGCCGTCGCTGATGGCGCGCGCGGGGCAGGATTCGCAGCGGCGGCTAAAAAGCGCCAAGAAGCGCAAGGCGAGCAGCCAGCGGTGGCTGGAGCGGCAGCTGAACGATCCCTACGTCAAGCGAGCCAAGGACGAGAACTATCGCAGCCGCGCGGCCTTCAAGCTGATTGAGTTGGACGAGCGATTCGGCCTGCTGAAAGGCGTGAGCCGAGTGGTCGACCTGGGCATTGCACCGGGCGGCTGGTCGCAGGTGGTGCGGCGGCAGGCCCCCAAGGCGGCGATCGTCGGTATCGACCTGCTCGAAACCGAACCGCTCGAAGGCGTCACCATCCTGCAAATGGATTTCATGGCCGACGAGGCCCCCGCCCGGCTGACCGAGGCGCTCGACGGGCCGCCCGATCTCGTCATGTCGGACATGGCCGCCAACACCGTGGGCCACAAGCAGACCGATCACCTGCGCACCATGGGGCTGGTGGAAGCGGCGGCGTGGTTCGCGGTGGAAGTGCTGGCGCCCGGCGGGGCCTTCGTCGCCAAGGGCTTTGCCGGAGGCACCGATGCCGACCTGCTGGCGCTGCTGAAGAAGCACTTCAAGACGGTCAAGCACGCCAAGCCGCCCGCCAGCCGCAAGGGTTCCAGCGAATGGTACGTGGTGGCGCAGGGGTTCAAGGGCCAGGCCGAAGCCGACTGACGGCAGGCAACAAAAAACCCCGGCGCGAACCGGGGTTTCCTGTGTTTCGCAATGCGCGGGTGGCTTATGCCGCCGGTGCCGCCTCTTCAGCGGGAGCTTCCGCTGCGGCATCGGCTTCGCCTTCGGCCGGGGCTTCCGCACCCTCTTCGGCTGCCGGGGCCGCTTCGACCGCGGGCAGGTCCGGACCGCCGCCCATCGAGCGCAGGTAGAGAATCACGTTGGCGCGTTCCTGCGCGTCCGACAGGCCGGGGAAGCTCATCTTGGTGCCGGCGGCAAAGGCGCGCGGGCTGGTGAGCCAGTGATCGAGGTTCTCGTAAGTCCAGTCACCGCCGTGGCCGGCAAGGTCGGAACTGTAGGCAAAGCCCGGCGCATGGTGGCCGATGGTGGTGCCGACCACGCCGAACAGGTTCGGGCCGATGCCGGCCGCGCCGCCCTGGTCGATGGTGTGGCACGCCTGGCACTTGGCGAAGGAAGCAGCACCCGCCGCCGCGTCGCCGGTGGCCAGCAGCTCTGCCAGCGAGGGGCCAGCCGCCGCCGCGCCGCCGCTGTCCGCCACGTCGATCACATAGCCCGGCTCGCCATGATCGGAAGGATGATCGGCGCCGAAATACTTGCTGCTGACCGAGGTCAAACCCAGGCCAACGATGCCGCTGAAAAGAACCCAGCCGAAGATTGTGTTGGTGTTGCTCATGTCGCGCTTGTCTGCCGCTTTGGATGTTTGACCGGCGCTCTAGTGCGCACGGACGCGTGAGGCAAGGGTGGATGCGCGCTTGTCGGCAGGCAATCGCGCGGCTACCGGCCTTTTCCCGATGGAATCGTATCCCGCCCCCGCGCTCGCCCTGGTCGAACAGATGTCTGCCGCCGCCGCAGAGGAACCGGCGCGCGCCATTTCCTTTCAGGGCGCGCCGGGTGCCAATTCGCACCGCGCGGTGATCGAGTGGGAGCCGGATGCCCTGCCCCTGCCCTGCTACAGCTTTGCCGATGCGATCGACGCGGTGAAGGACGGGCGCGCGGGCTGCGCGATGATCCCGATCGAGAATTCGCAGGCCGGGCGGGTGGCGGATATCCACTTCCTGCTGCCCGAAAGCGGCCTTTCCATCGTAGGCGAACACTTCCTGGCCATCCACCATTCGCTGATGGCCACGGGGCCGGGGCCGTTCAAGGCCGCCTACAGCCACCCCCACGCCCTCAGCCAGAGCCGCGCCTACCTGCGCAGCCGCGGGATCGTGCCGCTGAGCCAGGCCGATACGGCGGGCGCTGCGGCCTATGTGGCCGAACTGGGCGATCCCACCGTCGCCGCCATCGCCCCGGCGATCGCCGCCGACCTCTATGGCCTGACGATCGTCGACAACAATGTCGAGGACGCGCACGACAACACCACCCGGTTTGTGGTGCTGGCAAAGCAGGCGCTCGCCCCCGCCACGCTGGCGGGCCAGCCGGCCATGACCACCTTCGTGTTCGAAGTGAACAACGTGCCCGCCGCGCTGTACAAGGCGCTGGGCAGCTTCGCCACCAATGGCGTCAACATGACCAAGCTGGAGAGCTATCAGCAGGGCGCCAGCTTCGCCGCCACCATGTTCTATGCCGATATCGTGGGTGCACCGGGCGATCCGGCGGTGGACCGGGCGCTGGACGAACTGCATTTCCACTGCAAGCAGGTGCAGATGTTCGGCACCTATCCAATGGCCAGGGTTCGTGGCTAGTCGACTGCCGCCGTCGGCCTACGCGATCGCATGCGATCCGCTGACCGATGCCGAAGTGCTGGCGCTGTTGCAGCACCATCTCGACGAGATGAATGCCTGCTCGCCTGCCTGCAAGGTCCACGCCATGCCCGCCGAACGGCTGCGCGCGAGCGATGTCACCTTCTTCGCCGCGCGGGTGGATGGCGAACTGGCGGCGGTCGGCGCGCTGAAGGACCTGGACGACGCGACGGGCGAGCTCAAGTCCATGCGCGCCGCCGATGGCTGGCGCGGCAAGGGCGCGGGCGAGGCGATCCTGCTGCACCTGATTGCTGAAGGCAGGCGGCGCGGCTATCGCTGGCTGGGGCTGGAAACCGGGCGCGGCCCGGTGTTCGAACCGGCCCACGCGCTCTACCGCAAGCACGGCTTTACCCCCTGCCCCGCCTATGCCGACTATGTGCTCGACGATTTCAGCCTGTGCATGGGGATGGACCTCGCGGACTGATTTCGCACAATAGTTTGCCGCCTTGGTCACGCACCCCGTTGCGTCGGCCCGCGCCGCGTGCAACCAAGAGCGGGTGACGGGATCTGTGGGAAAAGTGGATGTTCCGGTGGAGGCCGACGGCTTCACCAGCGCCTGGCAGCAGATGCGCGGCGACGACGCGATCCAGTTCGCCCCGCTCCAGGCCCCGGAAAGAGAACCCCCTCCCGATTGGCTGACCGAGCTGATGCGCTGGCTGGCGGAGCTGTTCAGCCCGGTCGGGCAGGGGCTTTCATCGGTCTGGCCGATGCTGAAATGGGTGCTCGTCGCCCTGGCTGTGCTGGGCGTGGCCTGGTTCCTGTTCCGCCTCTTCGGCCCCGGCATGGGCTTCACCCGTTCGCGCAGGAGCAAGGGGGCGGGAGAGGCCGAGGAATGGGTGCCCGAAGCCAAGGCCGCGATCGCCTTGCTGGAAGAGGCGGACCGGCTGGCCGCCAGCGGCGACTATGACCAGGCGACGCACCTGCTGCTGATCCGGTCCGTGGGCCAGATTGCCGAGGCGCGGCCCGACCTGGTCGAACCCAGCAGCACCGCCCGCGAACTGGCGAGCGAGGCACGGCTGCCGCAGAACGCCCGCGAAGCCTTCGGCCTGATCGCCGCGCCGGTGGAAAAGAGCCTGTTCGCGCTCACCCGCCTGTCGCAGGATGACTGGCTGGGTGCGCGGGCGGCCTATGCCGAATTTGCCCTTGCCCAGAAGGCGATCCGCGCATGAGCCGCGCCGCCAGTCCCTTCCGCCCCGGCGTAGTGCTGGCGCTGCTGGTGGTGGGCGCGGGCGCCTTTCTGCTGCTGCTCTACGCGCTGGGCCAGGGCTGGACCGGCGACAGCCAGAGCGACGGCGGCAGCCACGCTGCGGCGGACGGATTGAACGGTTATTCGGGCCTGGTGCAATTGCTCGAAGGCACCGGCCACGATGTGGAACTGTCGCGCAGCCAGCCCCAGGATGGCGACTATAACCTGATGGTGCTGACCCCGCCGATGTGGAGCAACCCGGAAGAGGTCAACGACGTCATCACCGCACGGATCAGTCGCGCCAACGGTCCGACGCTGGTGATCCTGCCCAAGTGGATCGCCTTCGATGCCGCGATGGTTCCCGGTCTGGAGGGAAATACCGGGGATGGCTGGGTGCTGCTGGCCGGGGCGCAGTCGCCGCCATGGTTCGCGCAGACCCAGATCGGGGAAGGCACCCAACTGGCGATCGGCGCCACCAGCGGCTGGAACGGCATGGCCCAGTCGGGCAGCCTGCCCGATCAGGAGCAGGTGCAGGCGCTGACCGGACAGCAGAGCGGCAACCTGCAACCGCTGGTGGTCGACGGCGAAGGCGACGTGCTGGTGGCGCAATATGTCGACAAGAGTTCGTCCAGTTACGACGCCTGGCCGGTGGTGGTGGTGTTCGAACCGGACCTGTTCAACAACTATGGCATGGCCGACGAAGACCGCGCCCGGCTGGCGCTGGACGTGATCGCGCTGGCCAGCGAGAACGAAGACCTGCCGATCGACTTCGACCTGTCCATGCACGGCATGGGATCGAGCGACAACCTGCTGACCCTGGCCTTCGAGCCGCCCTTCCTCGCCGCCACGCTGTGCCTGATCCTGGCCGCGCTGGTGATTGCCTGGCGCGCCTTCCGCCGCTTCGGCCCGCCCATGGCGGAAGCCGCTGCCGTGGTGCAGGGCAAGCGCCAGCTGGCGCTGAACGGCGCCGCGCTGCTCGAACGGGTGAAACGCTGGCACCTGCTCAAGAAGCCTTACGAGGACATGGTCAGCCGCCGCCTTGCCCATTCGCTGGGGCTGCGTGCCAGTGCCGATACCGACACCCGCGAGGGCGCGATCGACCACGCTCTGGCCAGTCGCGGGCTGGAAGGCCCGCCCTTCTCGCGCCTCGCGCATGACTTGCGGGTGGCCGAGCGCCCCCGCGATATCCTGCGCGCCGCGCGGGCGCTCAGGAATTTCGAAAGGACCGTTACCCGATGACGAGCATGACGCTGGAACAGACCGCCCACCTGGCGAACACCATCCGCGCCGAAGTGGCCAAGGCCGTGGTGGGCATGAACGAGACGGTCGACCACCTGCTGATCGCGCTGGTGGCACAGGGCCACGTGCTGCTGGAAGGCCCGCCCGGCACCGCCAAGACCTTCCTCGCCAACTGCTTCGCCACGGCGACGGGCCTTGAATTCGGGCGCATCCAGTTCACCCCCGACC
>JAGREI010000303.1:1958-4632 GCA_020446625.1 Erythrobacter sp. | reverse complement strand
GAAGTTCTTGGGATCGACCACGGCGGAATTGACGTTGGTGAAGATCTTGAACTCGGGCGCCACCCGCGCATCGTAACCGAAGCTGGACAAGCCATAGGAAATGCATCCGTCGCGCCGCTGACCTTCGACGAAGGGTTCGATCATGCCCTTTTCGAGCGCCTGCTGCCTGATCCACTTGTCGGAAAGAATCGCCATGGGGCAGGGATTCCCGATGTGAGGGCGGGGGGCAAGGGGGGCGGCAAGGAGGGCGGCGGGTTATCCCCCCATGTTGAGCGGGGAGCACGCGCCTTTCGCCCGAAGTACCAATTGGCCCTACTTGGTTTGTCGTCCGTGCGCCTCTAACCACCTGCCATGTCCGCCGACACGCCACCAGTCGATGCCAGCCCCTCTGTCGCCCTTTCGCGCCTGACCGAGCGCGAAAAGGACTGCCTGCGGCGGTGCCTGCAACATCAGACCGCGAAGCAGATGGCGCTCGATCTTGGCGTGTCGCCGCACGCGATCGAAAAGCGGTTGAAGATGGCGCGCACCAAGCTGGGCGTGGCTTCCTCGCTCGCAGCCGCACGGCTGCTGGCGGCGGAGGAGGGGTACGGCCAGACGGGACCCCGGCCACCGGACCTTGGCGCGGAGCGGGCGGACGGGAACACGGCTGGCGGGCAGCCCCGCAAGGGCTTCCTTGCCCTGTCAGGAGTTCTCACCATGTCCGTGCTCGCCATCACCCTGTTCCTTCTCCTTGCTCCGCAAGCGGCCAGCCCCGGCGATGCCGGGCTAGCCCCGAGGCCGGGCGAAGTGCTGGTCACCACTCCCGAATCGTTCGACAGCCTCGATCAGGACGGGTCCGGCTTCCTCGAAGGGGACGAGGCGCCGACCACGGTGCGGCTGGGCGGGGAGGTGACGCTGACCCCGGACGGCGATGGCCATACCGCCTACAGCGCCGACTACATCCAGCTTTCCCGCGATCCCTGGCGCGACAGCTTCTACGCTGCCGCCGACACCGATCGCGACACCCGCATTTCGCGCGACGAATATGCGCGCTGGGCAAGGGGGGCGATGGCTGAACCCGCTGCGGTCCAGTCCCCCAGCCAGTGATCGACAGGCAATCGGGACAGGAGTAAAACCGCGCCGGGCGCATCACGGAATCGGCGGTGACATGCGGCGTCAGGTCGCGGCACGGCGGGGGGAGGTTCGATGACCTATTGCCTGGGAATGCGCACCAATGCAGGCATTGTCCTGATCGCTGACACCCGCACCAACGCGGGCATCGACAACATCTCCAACTTCCGCAAGCTGCACGTGCTGGCCGAAAGCCCGGAACGGGTGGTGGTCTGCGCCAGCGCGGGCAGCTTGTCGACCACGCAGAACATGCTCTCGCTGCTGGAGGAAGGGCTGGAGCCCGAAAGTGTCGACGATCCGCGCCGCCGGGTGGCCGACATGCCTTCGATGTTCCGCGTCGTCTCGCTGGTGGGCGAGGCGCTGATGCAGGCGCGCCGCAACGTCGCCCGCGCATTGAATGGCAGCGCGATCAACATCGAAGCCTCGATCCTCGTCGGCGGCCGGATCGGGGACGGGCCGATGGCGCTGTTCCTCGTCTATCCGGAGGGCAATTTCATCGAGTGCCTGCCCGATTGCCCCTTCGTGCAGATCGGTGAATTGAAGTACGGCAAGCCGATCCTCGACCGCACATTGAATTCGGAGATTTCGCTGGAAGAGGCGGTGAAGGTGGGCCTGCTCTCGTTCGACGCCACCATGCGCTCGAACCTGTCGGTCGGTCCGCCGATCGACCTGATGGTGATCCCCGCCGACCGCAAGGCCCCGGTCGTGACCCGCCGACTGGAGGAAGACGACCCCTACCTGCGCAAGCTGTCGACCGACTGGGGCCGGCTGATGAAGGAAGCGCGGGCGCAGATCGACCGGCCGGATTTTATGCAAGAGGGGTGATGATATTGTCGCCTACCCCCTCCTCTTCAGAGGAGGGGCAGCGAGACTTGGGTCTGCGCAGCAGGCCCTAGTCGCAGCGGGGTGGTGCCGAGGCCGGGTGCGACCTGGCGGTCGCAACACCACCCCCAACCCCCTCCTCTGAAGAGGAGGGGGGTTCGAGGTTCGCAACTTAGCCTTGGGTCGGTGTCCTGCAGCCTGCCAGCGGAGCTGCCTCGATCACGAAATCGACGAAATGCTCATCGTCGCTATTAGCCGCACCAGCCTTGTTGGCGTGCAAGTCGACTTGCTCGACGCCATCAAGGAAGACCAGAACCACCATCAGGCCACCGGCCTCAAGATTGCCCTTGGAAATTTGGACCACGGTTCCGGGCGGTCCAGCCGTAATCCCGTATGTGCCAACCGAAAATGAATTATCGGTCGTTGCGGCCTCTATGTTCGAGACTGCCTCGTCGGGCGACACGCCAAGATCGCAAGTGAAGCTCGCGAAATTTGCGACCTCAATCATTCCACTGGTGTGTGAGTCCTCGGCCCGGCAACCAAGCAACAATGCAATTGCTGGCAAGGTCAGTAGAGCCTTCATCGTTGCCAATCTTATGAGTAACATTTGGAATGGCAAGATGGCTGCGTCACCTAACCCCCCGCCAGCAAGCTCGCGTTCCCGCCTGCCGCCGTCGTATCAATCGTCGTCACCCGCTCGGTCGCGAAGCGCGTCACGTAATGCGGGCCGCCCGCCTTGGGG
>JAGREI010000303.1:0-1823 GCA_020446625.1 Erythrobacter sp. | reverse complement strand
AAGGTCAGGCCGTAGCCGGTGGCGTTGATGTCATCGAGCACTTGCGCGAGGCCATTGGCGGGGAAGCGGGCGACGTGGAGCACGGGGCCGAAGTGTTCCTCGTCGAGGTCGCGGATCGAGCTGATTTCGATGATCGTGGGGGCGACGAAGTGGCCGTTCCTGCACGGGCCGGGCAGCTCGCGCCGCCAGACGGGGAAGCCTGCCTCGGCCATTTCGGCAATGTGCGCTTCGAGCTTGTCCTTCGCCTCGGCGTCGATCACCGGGCCGACATCGGTGGCCAGGTCCAGCGGATCACCGATCACCAGCGCCTCGAACGCGCCGCGGATCATTTCCAGCATCGTGTCGGCCACGTCCTGTTGCAGGTAAAGCACCCGCAGCGCCGAACACCGCTGCCCCGCGCTCTGGAAGGCGCTGGCGATCACGTCGCGCGTCACCTGTTCGGGGAGCGCCGAGCTATCGACGATCAGCGCGTTCTGCCCGCCGGTTTCCGCGATCAAGGTGCCGATCGGGCCGGGGCGCGCGGCCATGCTCCGGTTGATCGCGTGCGCCGTGCCGGTGGAGCCGGTGAAGGCGACGCCCGCCACCCGCGCGTCGCCGGTCAGCATGGCGCCCACCGCGCCATCTCCCGGCACGAATTGCAGCACGTCCTTCGGAATGCCCGCCTGGTGGCACAGTTCGATGGCGCGCGCGGCGATGAGCGGGGTCTGCTCGGCGGGCTTGGCGAGCACGGTATTGCCCGCGGCCAGCGCGGCAGCAGTCGGCCCCATAAAGATCGCCAGCGGGAAGTTCCATGGGGAAATGGTGACAAAGACGCCGCGCCCGTGGAGGCGCAGGAGGTTCGATTCGCCCGTCGGCCCCGGCAGCGGCTGCGGGGCGGCAAACAGCATCCGCGCCTCGCAGGCGTAGTAGCGCAGGAAATCGACCGCCTCGCGCACTTCGAGCACGGCATCCATCACCGTCTTGCCCGCTTCGCGCTGGGCCAGGTCGATCAGGCGCGGGGTTTCGGCCTCCAGCGCGTCAGCCGCCGCAAGCAGCAGCCGGGCGCGTTCTTCGCCGCCCAGGGCATCCCACATGGGCTGCGCGGCCAGCGCGCGGGTGAGCGCGAGGTCGACGTCGGCCTGGCTGGCGGCGAACATTTCGCCCACCGGCGCGCCCGTGGTGGGGCTGTGGACCAGGCAAGGCTCGCCTTCGGCCACTTCGGCGCGCAGGGTGGGGTGGGCCTGCGGCACATCCTCGCGCCACGCGGCCAGGCACTTGTCCAGCTCGGCGCGTTCGGGCGGGTGCGCCAGGTCGACGCCTGCCGAATTGCGGCGGTTGGGGTAGATGTTCGCGGGCAAGGGAATCGCCGGGTTGCGCTTCGATGCCAGGGCCGACAGGTCCGCCACCGGGTTGGTGGTCAATTCGGCCACCGGCACATCGGCATCGGCCATGCGGTTGACGAAGCTGGAATTGGCCCCGTTCTCCAGCAGGCGGCGCACCAGGTAGGCGAGGAGTTCCTTGTGTCCGCCCACCGGCGCATAGACGCGTACGCGGGTGCGGTTGCCTTTGCCTTCGTCGGCGGCCAGCGCGGCGTAAACGTCCTCGCCCATGCCGTGCAGCCGCTGAAACTCGAATGGCTTGCCCGCCGCCAGCGCCTTGATCGCCCCGATGGTATAGGCGTTGTGCGTGGCGAAGGCGGGGTAGATGGCATCGTCCGCCGCCAGCAGTTCGCTGGCGCAGGCGAGATAGGATACGTCGGTCGCCACCTTGCGGGTGAACACCGGGTAATCGGCATAGCCGCCCACCTGGCTGGCCTTGATCTCGGCGTCCCAGTAGGCGCCCTT
>JAGREI010000001.1 GCA_020446625.1 Erythrobacter sp. | reverse complement strand
TCGCGCAGCGCCTGCAAATTGCCGATATCGCGGCTGTCCGCCGCCGACCCGGCGGGCGCGGTGGCGATCTGGCTGCCGCTGGTCAGCGCCACGGCAATGTCCGCCGCGCCGCTGCCGGCAAAGAACGGCTGGCCCGGCGTGCCATCGGGCGCGGCGCCATTGGCCTGGGCGGT
Source organism: Erythrobacter sp. (assembly GCA_020446625.1). Classification (GTDB taxonomy): domain Bacteria; phylum Pseudomonadota; class Alphaproteobacteria; order Sphingomonadales; family Sphingomonadaceae; genus Alteraurantiacibacter. The sequence goes on along the minus strand of JAGREI010000001.1, from coordinate 47,146 downwards.
GTTGGCCACGTCGATCACCTGCGCGGCGAGATCATCCAGCTGGCCGCGCAGGTCGGCAATGCCGTGCAGCGCCTGCGAGGTGCCCAGCAGGCTGCCCGCAGGCAGGTTCACCGCATTGCCGCCGACGCTGAAGTCCAGGCTGCCATCGGGATTGGCCGCCATGGCAAGCGTGAAGCTGTCCACGCCCGCCACCAGCGGCTGCCCGTCCACGCTCACCGCCACGCGGCCCATGGCGTCAAGCGAGGTGGTGACGGCGGCATATTGCGACATGTCGCGCAGCAAGGCATCGCGCTGGTCGAACAGGGCCGCCATGTTGCTGCTGCCGGGCCGCGCGCGGGCGATCCCGGCATTGGTGCGCGCCAGTTCGCCTGCCAGCAGGTTGACCTGTTCGACCCCGGCATCCGCGCCAAAGCGCAGGTCCGCCTCGGCAATGTCGAGGCCGTTGCCCGCAATGTGGAAGGTCTGCGCCAGGCGGTCGGCGCTTTCGACCACCGCGCTGCGCAAGGCGCCGCCCAGCGGGTCCGACGCCAGCCGCGACAGGCTGGATTCGAAATCGACAATGGCGGTGTAGATGCCCGCCTGCTCGATCGCGGTCTCGGCATTGGAAAGGCCCGCCAGTTCGGCGTCGGCACGGGCGAGGTCGCCCGATGTGCGGCGCGCTTCGTTGTGGAGGAACAGCGAATCCGATCGCAGCACCCGGTCGGGCCGCACGCCCGAAAGGCCCACGTCCTGTTGCATGGTGATGCCGCCCTTGGCGGCCACTTCCGCCATGGAAAGCGTGCGCCGGGCATAGTCGGCGTTGCCCGCATTGGCGATGTTCTGCGCGGTCAGGTCTAGCGCGGCGCGCGCGGCCATGGCCCCGCTCTTGCCGATCAGGAGGAGGTTGGCGGTCATGTGGAATCTCCGACAAAGGCGGCCAGCTGCCGCTCGATGGCTTCGGCCAGGCCGAACATCCCCTGCTGCGAGGCGATGTCCGCGAACTGTTCGTCGCGCATGGCCTCGAACTGTTCGATGCCGGGGCCGCCCAGCAGGTCGTCCCCGCCGAAATCGCTGGCGCGCGCGCTGGCCAGCAGCTGGCGCAGGAAGATCGCCTCGAACGCCTGCGCCGCGCCGCGCAACTGCTCGCGCGGGCTGGCGGCCTGCGGCGTCAGGCTGAACGGGCCGGAAGTGGCGGAGATTGCGGTCACAGGATCACCATCTCGGCCTGCAAGGCCCCGGCCTGCTTCAAGGCTTCGAGGATGACGACCAGGTCGCCCGCCCCCACGCCCAGCATGTTGAGCGCATCCACCACTTCGGACAGGTTCGCCCCGCCCGGCATCAAGGCCACGCGTTCTTCGGCCTGTTCCAGCGTGATCTGGCTCGACTGCTCGACAGCAGTCTGGCCCTGGCTGAACGGCGCGGGCTGGATCACCGCGGGCGCTTCGTCGATGCGCACCACCAGCCGTCCGTGGCTGATCGCGGCGGGCATCAGGCGCACGGCGGAATTGATGACGACCGTGCCCGTGCGGGCGTTGACGATCACCCGCGCGGGGGTTTCGGCGGGCTGCACCTCGATCATCTCGATCTGCGCGATCATTTCTGCCCGCACGTCGCTGCCAAAGGGCATGGCGATGGACAGCGTCACCCCGTCGATCACCCGCGCGGCGCCGGGATAGAGCATGTTGATGGCATCGCGCACCCGCGCGGCGGTCTGGAAATCAGCGTTGTGGAGGTTGAAGCGCAGTTCGCCCTCGCTGTCGAAGCCGGTGGCCACCGATTGTTCGACCGTGGCTCCGTCGGCAATGCGGCCGACGGTGGGTACGTTGACTGTCACCTGCGAGCCATCGCGGCCCGATACGCCCAGCCCACCCACGGCCAGGTTGCCCTGCGCCATGCCGTAGATCTGCCCGTCCGCGCCGTAGAGCGGCGAAAGCACCAGCGAGCCACCGCGCAGGCTGCGCGCGCGGCCGATGGTGGAGACGGTCACGTCGATGGTCTGCCCCGGCTTGGCGAAGGCGGGCAGTTCGGCGGTGATGATGACGGCGGCGGCATTGCGCAGGCCGGGCGAAACGCCGGGCGGCAAGGTCAGCCCCAGGCGGCCGGAGACGCCGCGCATGGCCTCTGTCACATATTCGAAGTTGTCATCGCCGGTGCCATCCAGCCCCACCACCACGCCATAGCCGGTCAGCTGGTTGGGCCGCACGCCGTCGAACATGCCCAGATCGCGCACGCGTTCGGCATGGGCGGGCGCAGCGAAAAGCATGGCCAGCAAGCAAAGCGATCCTGCCAACCAGCTCCTCCCCCGCTTGCGGGGTAGGCCGGGAGGGGGAATGTCGCAGCGCGGCACTTCGGACACGCCCTCCCACGGCCCCTCCCGCAAGCGGGAGGGGAGGTTCCTGAAGATGGCTTTCAGCATCTGCATCGCCATTCCCCTCAAAACGGGCTGACCATGTTGAAGAAGCGGCCCAGCCAACCCGGACGGCTGGCCTGCTGGATCGCGCCCTGCCCGCCGTAGATGATCTCGGCATCGGCAATGCGGCTGGAAACCACGCGGTTGTCGCTATCGATATCGGCCAGCCGCAGGATGCCGGAGAACTGGATCCATTCGTCGCCCTGGCTCAAATTCATCTGCCGTTCTCCGACCACCCGCGCGGTTCCGTTGGGGCGCACTTCCGCGATGGTGACCGCGATCGTCCCGCTGAGCGTGCTGCGCTGCGATGCACTGCCCTGCCCATTGAACGACGATTGCGCCTCGGCATTAAGGGCATCGGGGTTGAGGAACGAGAACAGCCCGGCGCTGGGCGGGGTCAGCGACGCCGATCCGTTGCGCCCGGTGGTGGCGCTGGTGGTCTTGCCGGCGTTGAGGTTTTCCACCAGCAGCACGGTGACAAGGTCGCCCACGTGGCGTGCGCGGGTGCCTTCGTGCAAGGCGGCATAGCCCTGGCTGGCCTGGAAGATGGCCCCGTTCTGCGGCGCGTATTGCGGCGGTGGCGGCGGCAGCGCGGCGGCAAAGCCGGGGCGCGGATTGCCGCCTTCCATGGCGCAGCCCGACAGGGCAAGCGCGGCGAGCGGGATCAGGATGGCGTGTTTCATCGGGGGCCTCACAGCGTCTGGTTGGCGTTGCGCAGCATCTCGTCGACCGCGCTCACCATCTTGGAATTGATTTCGTAGGCGCGCTGCGCCTCGATCATCTCGACCAGTTCTTCCACCACGTTGACGTTGCTCGCTTCGAGCATCCCCTGGCGGATCTGGCCGCGCCCGTTCTGCCCCGCGATCCCCGCGTCGGCGGCCCCGCTGGCGGCGGTTTCCAGCAGCAGGTTGTCGCCCGCGGCCTGCAAGCCTGCGGGATTGACGAAGCTGGCAATGGTCAGCTGGCCCAGCTCGGCGGGCGTGGCATCGCCGTCGACAATCGCGGTAACCGTGCCGTCAGACCCCACGGTGATCGACTGTGCGCCCGCAGGCACCTGGATCGCGGGCTGCACGGCATAGCCTTGCGCGGTCACCAGCGTGCCTTCGGCGCTGAGGGTGAAGTTGCCCGCGCGGGTATAGGCGGTCTGCCCGCCGGGCAGTTCGACCTGGAAGAACCCGTCGCCGTCCAGCGCCAGGTCCAGCGCGTTGCCGGTGGTGCTGAGCGTACCCTGCGTGTCGATCCGCGTGGTGCCCTGCACCGAAACGCCGGTGCCCAGGTTCAGGCCGATGGCATAGGCGGTCTCGCCGCTGGAACGCTGCCCCGCCACCCGCGCATCGTCGTAGGACAGAGTCTCGAAATTGGCGCGGTCGCGCTTGAAGCCGGTGGTGCCGATATTGGCGAGGTTGTGCGCGATCACCCGCATCCGGGTGTCCTGCGCTTCGAGGCCCGTGCGGGCGACGTGGAGGGCGGAAGTAGGCATGGCTTGGTCCTTTTCGGGTTAGCTGAGCGACATCAGGCGCGAGGATGCCTGGTCGAGCTGTTCGGCGGTGGAGATCACCCGCACGCGCTGTTCGAAACTGCGCTGCGCCTCGATCATCTCGACCAGGGTGCCGCTGGCATCGACATTGCTGCCTTCCAGCGCGCCGCTGGTGATCTCGGCAGTAGGATCGGCGGGCAGCACCCCGCCGCCACGCACGCGCAACTGGTTGTCGAGGCCCTTCACCACCGACGATCCGGCGGGACTGGCCAGCTTGATCTGCCCCACCTCGGTGGGCGGCGCATCGGGCGCGGCGGGATCGGCGGCGTAGACCTTGCCATCGTTGCCGAAGCTGACCTGCCAGCCGGGTGGCACGGCCAAGGGGCCGGACAAACCCATCACCTGCAACCCCTCGCCGTTCACCAGCCGTCCGGCAGGATCGATGGAGAGGTCGCCGCGGCGCGAATAGACTTCCTCGCCGTTCTCGCCCTGGAAGGCGATCAGCGCGTCTCCGGCCACCGCGATATCGAGCGCGCGCCCGGTCTGCACCGTGGTGCCTTGCGCAAAGTCTACCCCGCGCACCGCCCCTTGCGCGAACCCGCGCACATCGAGCGACTGGCCTTGCAGATGCAGCGGCAAGGTGGCGAAAGTCTCGGCGCGGAAGCCCGGCGTATTGGCATTGGCCAGGTTGCTGGCGATGGCGCGCTGGCGCGTCATCGCTGCGTCCATGCCGGTCAAGGCGGTGTAGATCATGCGGTCCATCGCCGGGACTCCTCGCTAGTCAGCCGGATCAGCTGCGCAGGTTGATGATCGTCTGCGAGAACTGGGTGGCGGTATCGATGGCCTTGGCATTGGCCTGGAAATTGCGCTGCGCGGTGATCAGGCCCACCATTTCCTCGGCCAGGTCGACGTTGGATCGTTCCAGCGCGCCCGCCAGCAGCTGGCCGTTGCGGCCATTGCCCGGCAGCTCGTAGGTGGCACTGCCCGAATAGCCGGTGGCTTCCCAGTTGGTGGAGCCGACTGCGCGCAGGCCCGTGGGTGCGGTGAAGGTGGCCAGCGCCACGCGCCCGATGGACTGGGTGGTGCCATCGGCATAGGCGGCGTTGATCAGGCCGTTCTTCTCGATGGTGATGCTGGCCAGGTCCGATCCCGCCCCGTTGGTGGTGGGGATCACCGCGTCGATCGTGGTGCCGGGATTCACCACCGCGCCAGTGCCGTCGATTTCGAACATTTGCAGGCTCTTGGCGGCGAAATCAGTGACGTTGCCAGCGGAATCGATCTGGAAGCTGCCGTTGCGGGTGTAGAGTACCTGCCCGTTTTCCGGGTTGCGCGTGGCGAAGAAGCCGTCGCCGTCGATGGCGATATCCAGGCTGCGCCCGGTCTGCTCGATCGCGCCGAGGCTGAAGTTCTGGTTGATCCCCGCCACCGTGGCACCGATGCCCTGCGCCATGCGCGGGTTGGCCGCCGAACCGTTGGCCACGATATCGGAGAATTCGACATTGCTCTTCTTGAAGCCGGTGGTTTCGGCGTTGGCGATGTTGTGAGCGATGGTGCTGAGGTCGGTCTGCGAGTTCTTGAGGCCGTTCAGCGAGGTATAGAAGGACGTCATCGGGCTTGCTCCTTACGAAGTGGGCTGATCATCGGTGGAAGTCTGCGCGGTCTGCTGGACCGCAATCAGCGCATCGAGCTTGGCCGAAATGTCGGACAAGGTCTGGTTGGTCTCGGTCGATCCGGCGAGCGCGGTGAACTGCGCCATCTGCGCCAGCATCTCCTTGTTATCGACCGGCTCCAGCGGATCCTGCTGCTGCAACTGGGTGAGCAGCAGGCGCAGGAAATCGCCCTGGTCCAGCCCCGAGAGGCCGCCCTGCTTGGAGGCGGAGGAAACGCTGTCGCCAGCGTTGAGGGCTTGCAGGTTGCTGGCCAGGCCAGTGGTGGAACTAACGGTCATCACTTGCTCCTGATCGTGTCGAGCATCAGCTGCTTGGCGGTGTTCATCGCCTCCACCAGGTTCTGGTACTGGCGGGCGCTTTCCATGATCTCGACCATCTCGGTGTTCTCATCGACGCCGCTTTCCCACACGTCGCCATTGGCATCGGCCAGCGGGTGATCGGGATCGTGGCGGCGCACGGCGGCGACATCGGACTGGCGCACTTCGGCCACGCGGACCGAGGACAGGCCGGTGGCGCTGTCCAGCTCCTGCTGGAATACCGGGCGCAGCGGCCGGTATGCCTCGCCCTCGCTGCTGGCGACCGAACCCGCGTTGGCAAGGTTCGATGCGGCAGCATTCATCCGCACCATCTGCGCGGACATGCCGCGCTGGACGACGTCGAACAGGGAGACAGGCGCGCTCATCTTGTTTGTCCTATCGCTTCGCTACTTGAGGACATGGCTATTCACCCTGAAGCGCGCGCGTCACGGTCTGCACCCGTGCGCCGATGAAGCTGAGCGTGGCGGAATAGGCGACCGCGTTCTGCGCGAAGGCCAGCTGTTCGTTGGCCAGTTCCACCGTGTTGCCATCCATGCTGGCCATGGTCGGCACGCGATAGCGAGTGGCCATGTCCACCGCCTGGCTCTGCTCTGCCCCGTTCAGGCGCGCCTGCAAGGCGGCGTTGAAGTCGATATCCCGCGCGCGGTAGCCGGGGGTGGCGGCATTGGCGATGTTCGAGGTGATGAGCCCCATGCGCTGCGAGCGCAATTCCAGCGCCGCGCCGTGGATGCCGAACAGTCCTTCGCTCATGGGCCTTGTCCTTAATCAGCCGGACGGGTGTGCCGTCCTTCGCCCATGGCATTCAGCAAGCGCCGTGCCAGTTTGCCCTGCCAAGGCGAAAACCGCCCGTTCCGGCGCGGCGAGCGGCAAATGTCTGCCGCTGACCGGCAAGCGGCTGCCGCCCCTGAAAAACCTGCAACGGGGGCCGTCCTCCCAGCCAGTGAAGGAGCATGGTGATGGACCCTGGAGCATTGTGGGATGGCACCGGCGCGGCGATCGTGCTGGGCGGCACGCTGCTGGCCACCGTGCTGGGCAGCGGCTGGGCCGAACTGCGCGCCGCGCTGGCCGCCGTGGCCCGCCTGTTCGCGCCGCCCTTCGATTACCAGGCCGTGCGGTCTGAGATTGCCGGGTGCGTGGAGGACATGCGCCACGACGGCGTGCTGCGCGGGCAGACCTGCCGCACGTCGGACAGCGAGATCGCCCGCGTCACCGCCGCGCTGGTGCATTCGCGCAGCTTGCAGGCGCTGCTGGCCGAACACGAACATTGCCGCGCCGAACGCGCCCAGCAGCACGCCGCCGCCTTGCGCCCGGTCTGGCTGGCCACCGAACTGGCGCCGGTGTTCGGCATGGCCGGCACCTTGTTCTCGCTCAGCCAGATGCGGCTGGAAGCGGAGTCCAACGTGGTGCTGGTTTCCAGCGTGGCCATGGCCATCGTCACCACGCTTTACGGCCTGTTGCTGGCCAACCTGGCGCTGTCGCCGCTGGCGCGCGCGATCGAGCGGCGGCACGCGCAGGAGGAAGCCCAGCGCCAGCGTCTGATCGACTGGCTGGCCGAGCGGCTGGCGGGTTCCTGCCCGCCGCGCGACAAGCAAGGTTCGGCAAGGGCCAGGCTGGAACAGGTGGCATGATCCGCGCCGGTTCCGGACCAGGAGGCAGCCCCGCAAATGGTCCAGGCACGGCGAGCTGGCTCGTCTCGCTGGCGGACCTTTCGCTGATCCTGTTCATCGTCACCGGCGGCGCAATCGCGGCCAATCCCGGCGAGAACCCCGCCGAGGCTGAGCAGGAGCCGGGCGCGCCTGCAATGGGGGTGGCCGATCAGGTTTATATCGACGGTCCGGGCGGGCCGCCGCTGGCCATGTTCCTTGCCCAGCACCAGCCCGCCGGGGGCGAGCAGCTGACCATTACCGGCACCTTTGCCCCCGGCGCACGGCAAGCCGTGGTGCAGCGGGTGGAGGCACTGGCGGCAGAGGCCAGCGCAGCGGGCATCGAACCGCGCGTGATCGTGCAACCGGCCGCGCAATCGGGCGTGGTGGTGCTGTTCGCGCACGATGGCGATCCGCAACTGGCACAAGGCTTGCGTAATGCGGAACAGCAATCCGGCCCCTGAAGGAGTTTGCCGCATGGTCCGCCGTAACACCCTACTGCTCGCCGCCAGCCTTGCTGCCAGTGCCGCACCCGCGCTGGCACAGCAGGCCGGCTTTGCCGATCCCGGCGCCATCGATGCCGAAGTTGCCGCCTTCACCGGCGCGGCCATCGGCAGTCCCGGCGGGGCGCGCCAGCCGGTCGACCGGCGGTTGCGCCTGGCGCAATGTCCCGCCGCGCTGCAACTGGCCTGGCAGGGCCGCGCGCAGGAGATGGTGCGGGTGGAATGCACCGCAGGTACGCCGTGGCGCATCTTCGTGCCGGTGATCGCCGTGCAGGGTGCCAGCGCAGGCCCGCAGGCCGCCTCCGCGCAGGTGGTGGTGGAACGCGGGCAGGTGCTGAACATCGTGGTCGCCGGGCGCGGGTTCTCGGTCAGCCAGCAGGGCGAGGCGCTGGAGGAAGGTGCCATCGGCGCCTGGATCCGCGTGCGACCCGAAGGCGGGCGCGATACCGTGCGCGCGCGCATCGAGACACCGCAGCGCGTGGTCATCCCGGTCAGCTGACCTTTTTGGTTGCCGGGGGCTTAAAGACCCCCTGCGCAGGCCGTCCTACCTATCAGGAACTTCACAGGAGCGACCACCATGTCCCTCTACGACGTATCGAAACTATCCGGTGTCCTGCCCGTGCGCGGCACCACCCGCGAACTGACTGGCGAGCGTTCCGCCAGCCATGCCGAAACTGTCGACGCACCCTCAGACAAGGGCGTGGCAGTACAGACCGGCACGCGCGTGTCCGCCGGGCCAGTGCCCACCGACGATAACCGCGTGGCCCAGATCCGCGCCGCCTTGCGTGATGGCAGCTATCCCATCGTGCCCGCGAAGATCGCGGATGCCATGATCGCCGCCCGCATCATGCTGAGCGACGGCCAATGAGCGAGCTGGCGGATAAGCCCATGACCGCGCAATTGCGGCAAATGCTTGCCGTCCTCGATGCCGAGCGGCAAGCGCTTGCCGCGCTGGACCTTGGCGCGCTGCTGGCGAGCACTGCCGAAAAGCAGGCGCTGTGCGCCGTGCTGGAAGCCCAGGCCCAGCCCCCGGTTGACGCCGAATGCGCCGCCATGCTGGAGGCGGCCCGGCGGCAGAACGAGATCAACCGCAAGGTGCGCAACCTGCTGGCCGCCAATGTCGCTGCGCGGCTGGACAGGCTGACGCTGTCGCCCGGCCTCTATTCCGCGCCCCTGGCGCAGGCGCGCTAGCCGCAACTGGCACGGCTCTTGCTGAACGCTTCGCAGAAGAAGCAACCGGCAAGGACAGGGGCGGATGACCGATCCCATCGCAGGACTATCGCTGACGCGTCCCGAGCGCGACACCGCTCAGGCGCGCGAGGCCATCGCCCGCGCGGCCGAGCAGACCGGCGTCGATTTCCGTTTCCTGCTGGCGCAGGCGCAGATCGAATCCGGCCTGAACCCGCGCGCAGAGGCCGACAGTTCCAGTGCCACCGGGCTGTTCCAGTTCATCGACCAGACCTGGCTCAACGTGCTCGACCAGCACGGCGAGCGGCTGGGCCTGGGCGCTTTCGCTGACGCCATCGAGACCGGCGGCGACGGGCAGGCGCGGATCACCGATCCGGCCATGCGGCAGGCGATCATGGGGCTGCGCCTCGATCCCGCCGCCTCCTCGCTGATGGCGGGTGCATTGGCTTCCGACAACAGTGCCGCGCTGCAAGACGTGCTGGGCCGCGCGCCCGACGCCAGCGAGCTCTATCTCGCCCATTTCCTCGGCACCTCGGGCGCCAGCCGCTTCCTGTCCGAACTGGCGAGCAATCCCGATGGTTCGGCGGTGGCGCTGTTGCCGCGTGCGGCGGCGGCCAACCGGGCGATCTTCCGCGATCCGTCCGGCGCCCCGCGTTCGGTGAGCGAGGTGATGGGCGTGATCCGTGGCCGGGTGGAACGGGCCATGGCCAGCGGCGGCGAAGCCCCGGCCTTTGCCGCTCAGTCCCCCGCCGCGCATTTCGCTGCTGCTGCTGCGGCGGCGGGCATGGCCGCGCCTGCCCTGCCCACTTTCGCCTCCGGCATCACCCAGACCGCCCGCCCATCCATGGCCGACACGCTGCGGCAGAGCTTCGGCCTGGCCGATGCCAGCGGCGCTGACTTGCCCGGCCAGCGCCATGTGCGCAGCGCCTATGCCCGGCTGGAGGCGTTCGGTCTGTGATCCGCAAGCTTCTTCCCTCCGGCTTCGCGCCGCTCGCCCTGCCCGCCGGGATCCTGGCGCTGATCGCCATGATGGTGCTGCCCATCCCCACGGTGATGCTGGACATGTTCTTCGTGTTCAACATCGCCCTGTCGATCGCGGTGCTGATGGCCGCGCTCAATGCGAAGAAGCCGCTCGACTTCTCCGCCTTTCCCACCGTGCTGCTGTTCGCCACGCTGCTGCGGCTGTCGCTCAACGTCGCTTCCACCCGCATCGTGCTGGTGAACGGCCACGAGGGCGGTTCTGCCGCGGGGCAGGTGATCGAGAGCTTTGGCGAATTCCTGGTGGGAGGCAATTTCGCCGTCGGGCTGTTTGTCTTCATCATCCTGCTGATCATCAACATGGTGGTGATCACCAAGGGCGCGGGCCGCGTGTCCGAGGTTTCCGCCCGCTTTACTCTGGATGCCTTGCCCGGCAAGCAGATGGCGATCGACGCCGATATCGCCGCCGGTCTGATGACCGCCGAGGAAGCACGGAAGCGCCGGGTCGAAGTGGCGGTGGAGGCCGATTTCTACGGCGCGATGGACGGTGCCTCCAAATTTGTGAAGGGCGATGCCATCGCCGCGCTGCTGATCCTGGCGGTCAATGTCCTCGCCGGTTTCGCGCTGGGCATGATCAGTCACGGTCTTAGCGCGGGCGAGGCGGCGGAAACCTATATCACCATGGCGGTTGGCGATGCGCTGGTGGCGCAGGTGCCGGCGCTGCTGCTGTCGATTGCGGCGGCAGTGATCGTCACCCGCGTCTCCGACTCCAGCGACCTGTTCGGGCAGATCGGCGGACAGTTTGCCGATCCGCGCGGGTGGTTGCCGGTGGCGCTGGTGCTGGGGGCGATCGGCCTGATCCCGGCCATGCCGCAGAGCCTGTTCCTGCCCGCTGCCGCCATTGCCTTCGCGGTGTGGTATGCCATGCGCAAGAAGGCCGCAGCGGCCGCGGTGCCGCAGGTGGTGGTGGAGGAGGTTCCACCTGACCGCTTCGGGGTCGAGGATGTGACCGACCAGGTGCTGGTCTCTCTCGAGCTTGGCTACGGGCTGGTCCACTTTGTCGATGAGGCCAAAGGCTCGCCGCTGGTCGCGCGGATCACCGGCATCCGCAAGCAGCTGTCGCGCGCCTTCGGTTTCGTCTTGCCGCAGTTCCGTGTGCGCGATGTGCTGGAGCTGGCACCCAATGCCTATCGCGTGACGTTGGGCGGGGTGGTGCTTGGTGCGGGCGAGGTCCGGCCCGACCGCGTGCTCGCCATCGATACCGGCGATGTCGCCCCTGGCGCGAGCCTTGCGGGGGAGGAGACAAGAGACCCCAGCTTCGGTTGCCCGGCGCTGTGGATCGCCCCGCATGAGCGCGAGCTGGCGATTGCCGAGGGCTATCTCACGGTCGATCCGGGCACGGTTATCGCGACCCATCTCAACCAGCTGCTGACGGCTTGCGGCGAGCAATTGCTGGGGCCGGAGGAAGTGCGCGCCATGCTGGATGCCCTGCGCGGCAAGGCGCCCGAGCTGGTCAAGGCGATCCATCCCGATCCGCTGTCGCTGGCGGCGATCACCCGCTTGCTGCGCGCCTTGCTGGCCGATGGCATCAGCCTGGCCCACCCGCTGCCGATCCTCGCCAGCCTGGCGCTGGGCTTGCAGGCGACCAAGGACTTCGACGCGCTGGTGGACCATGTCCGCGCCGACCTGGGCGGTTGGCTGGTGGGGCAGGTCTGCCCGCCGGGCGATCCGCTGGGCGTGGTGACGCTGGACGCCGGGCTGGAATCGGCAATCCTTGGCGGCCTGAAAGACCCCATGACCGGCCAGCCGGTGATCGAGCCTGACTGCGCGCGGATGATCGGTGAACGGATCGGTGCGCTGGTGACCGAAAACGGCGCGCGCGGCCTGGCCCTGATCGTCCAGCCGCCCGCCCGCCGCGCCCTGGCCGCCTTGCTGCGGCAGCGCGCGCCGGGCTGCCTGGTCCTGTCGATTGCCGAACTGCCCGCCAGCCAGCCGGTGGAAGTGCTCGCCGTGATCGGCGGCGCTGAGCAACCGGCACCAAATCCCGCCCCGGCCCCGATGGAGGCGCTTGCCGCATGAAACACCACCACGCGCAATTCTCCGCCGCCGCCAGCGCCTACCGCGAACACGACGTGGTGGCCGATCGCGTGCGCCGCTTTGTCCCCATGGTGCGCAAGGCCGCCTGGCACATCCACGGCGCCGGGCGCGACGGGCTGGACGTGGAAGACCTGATGCAGGCCGGCTTCATCGCGCTGACCGAATGTGCGCGCAACCACGATGGGCCGGGCGAGGACGGCTTTGCCGCCTATGCCAAGATCCGCGTGCGCGGCGCCATGTTCGATCTTGTCCGCAAGCAGATGCCCGACAGCCGCAACGCGGTGAAGCGGCGGCGGCGGGCAGAGCAAGTGGCGCGGCAACTGTACCAGCGCGACGGGCGCGAACCCACCCGCGCCGAACTGGCTGCGGCCATGGGCCTGGCTCCCGCCGATCTCGACGGATATCTTGGCGCAGAGACCCAGCTGGTCCCGATGGATGAAAGCTACGACGACAGCAATGCCGCCTTCGCCAGCGACCTGCCCGATCCCTTTGCCATCCTCAGCGAACTGGATGACAGCGCCCGGCTGCACCAGGCGATGGCAGACCTGCCCGAACGGCTGCAACTGGTGCTCCAGCTCTACTTCGTCGAGGAGCTGAACCTTACCGAAATTGCCGAGGTGCTGGAGGTGAGCGTGCCGCGCGTCCACCAGCTGAAGGCGCAAGCGCTGCTGAAGCTGCGCGCATTGATGGAGCACGACGATGGCTGATCTTGCCGCGCCGCTAGGTAATCGACCCGAGCTTAAATCGCGCCGCGCTGGCCGTCCTGCCTGCCATGCGTAACGATCCTGCATCCGATCCCGGCCATTCGCCCTCCGGCCTGCTTGGCTGGCTGGGGCTTGGCCGCCAGGCCCACGACACCGCCCCCGCGCCGCGCAATCCTTCGCGCGATTTCCTGCGGCAGGCCCGGCGCGAACTGGTAGAGCGGGTGGGCGCCTTCCTGGCCGAGCACGACCTGGAAGTGACCCCCGGCAACCTGGCCATCGCCCATGGTGTAGTCTCCGGCCTCAATCCCGGCCTTGCAAGGCAGATCAACAAGCGGTGCGCCGACGGCCAGCGGATCACGCAGGACTGGCTCCAGCGGGCCGCCGCCAGCCGGAACCATGGCGAACACGCGATCGACCTGCTGGCCGAGCGGCTGGAACAGGGGATCGACGACTTCTCGCGCAGCACCGAACATGCCCGCAGCGCCACGCGCAACTATGGCGACGCGCTGGCCGTCCACATGGACCAGCTGGACGCGCAGCCCGATGCGGGAAAGGTGATTTCCGATCTCGCCGCCTATGCCCGCGCCATGCTCGATCGCTCGCGCCGGGCGGAAGCGGAGCTGAAGGAGAGCGAGCAGGAAGCCGCGGCCCTGCGCAGGAACCTGGAACTGGCGCGGCGCGATGCGGAGTACGATTTCCTCACCGGCCTGCCCAATCGGCGCGCCTTCGAAGCCACGCTGGAAACCGAATACGCCGCAGCGCGCGAATCCGGGGAGTCGCTGGTCGTGGCCTTCTGCGACATCGACCACTTCAAGCGGGTCAACGATACCCACGGCCACGAGGCGGGCGACCGGATCATCTGTGTGGTCGGCAAGGCACTGGCCGCCATTTCGGGCGAACGTTGCCACATTGCCCGCCACGGCGGGGAGGAATTCGTGGTGCTGTTTCGCGGCCTGCCGCTGGAAGAAGCCCGCACGCTGCTCGACGGGGCACGGGCGCAGCTGGCCGAACGCAAGCTGGTCAACCGCCGGACCGAACAGCCGTTTGGCCAGATCACCTTTTCCGGCGGGCTGGCCGACGTGTTCGCCTATCCCGGCGCGCGCGAGGCGCTGGCGGCCGCTGACGAGGCCCTGTACCAGGCCAAGGAGCATGGCCGGAACCAGGTGCGGATCGCAGGCGAATCCGCCTGATCAGTCCGCATCCCCGGCGAACAGGCGGCGCGGCAGCATCCACACGCAGGCAACCGTAACGGCCAGCAGCACGGCCACCACCACGGCGGCGGGAAGCATCCCCGCCAGCGGCGTGCCGGTAGCCGCCGCGCGGGCGAAATAGGCACCGCCCACAAGCGCGATCCCCGCCGCGCCGCCGATCTGCTGCGCGGTGCGGAAAGTGGCACTGGCCGTACCGGCATGTTCGCGCGAAACGTCCGCCACCACGATCGGGCCGAGCGGGCCGTTGAGCAGCCCCATGCCCACCCCGGTAAAGGCCAGGATCACCAGCAGCGGCGCATTGCCGCCGTCGCCCCCGGCGATCAGCAGCATGGATGCGACGGCACCCGCCAGCATCAGCAACCCGCCCGCCAGCGGCACCAGCTTGCCCAGCCGCGGCAACAATCGCGGCACGAAGACTCCCACCGCCACCATCACCCCGATGCCAAAGGGGATATGCACCAGCGCAGTATCCAGCGGCGACAGGCCCAGGCCGCTTTGCAGGGCAACCGCGAACACCAGCAGGAAGCCGATCGAGGCGGCGGCAAAGGCGAAGGATGCCGTGGTCGCCCAGCAGAAGGTGGGAATGGCGAACAGCGTGGGCCGGATGATCGTGGGCAGATGTGCCGCCTCCCGCCTCCGGGCGCGCCACCAGCCCCAGGCCAGCAGCGCGACGGCCAGCACCAGCAGCGCACCGAGGTTCAGGGTCCAGCCCTTCTCGTTGCCTTCGATCAGGGCATAGAGCACGCCGCCCAGCCCCAGGCTGAACACCAGCGCGCCCAGCGGGTCTACACGCAGCTCTGCCTTGTCCTCCGCCGTGGGCAGCACGAACCAGCCAAGCACCAGCGCGAGCAGCCCGATCGGCAGGTTGATGAGGAAGATCACCGGCCAGCCCAGGCCCAGCACATCCAGGTCGATCAGCGCGCCGCCCAGGATCGGCCCCAGGATCGCCGCCAGGCCCAGCACCAGCCCGAAATAGGCCAGCTGCTTCACCCGTTCGAGCGGGGAATAGAGCAATTGCACCACGGCCATCGACTGCGGCGCCATGATCGCCCCCGCCGCGCCCTGCAACATGCGCGCGGCGATCAGTTCCTCCGGATTGCGGGCCAGGCCGCACAGCACCGAAGCGACGACGAAGGCTGCTACCCCGGCCAGGAACATCCGCGAATGGCCCAGTGCATCACCCAGCCGCCCGCCCAGCAGCAGCAGCGATCCCAGCAGCAGCAGGTATCCCGCCACGATCCACTGCATTTCCGCCGGGGACGCATCCAGCGACTGGCGGATCACCGGCAGCGCGGTGTTGACGATAGTCGAATCGACCACTTCCAGCACCACCGCGATCAAGACCGTGAAGAAGGCTGCCGTGCGCTTGCCCTCGCTCAATGCCGCGCTGGGTACCGCATCCGTCTGTGCCGTGTCGCCAGTCATGCCTGCCCCCGCCCGCTGCGACCTTCCGGAGCTTTCCGGCGCAGCAAATTAAAATGCTGCTTCTATTATGCGGTGAAATCGCCTAGCGTCAATCCGACACGGTGCCGTGGTGCAATTTCACGGCGCACAAGAACGGCGATTCGAGCCTCACGGGAGCGGGATTGATGACTGAGGTAACCACGCCGCGAAAGGCCGGCATTCCGCAGGGATTGACGGTGATCCTCACCGCGTTCCTGCCCATCCTGGCAATCGTTTCGATGTTCCCCGCCGTGGGGGCGATGATCGGCCATTTCGCGCCCAGCGATCCCAATGCCGCCACCAAGGTGCCGTCGATGGTGACCGCGCCGGGGCTGGCCATCGCGGTGATCGCGCTGTTCGCGGGCGTGCTGGTGGACAAGTTCGGGCGGCGCAAGCTGCTGCTGGTATCCACCTTCAGTTACGGTTTCATCGGGGTGATCCCGTTCTTCCTCGAAAATCTCGACGCGATCTATGCCTCGCGCCTGCTGCTGGGCGTCAGCGAGGCGGCGATCCTGACCACGATCAACACCTTGATCGCGGACTACTGGGGCGAGAAGGACCGCCGCACCTGGCTCACCCTGCAAGGCATGGTGGGACCGTTCCTGTCGTCGGTGATGATCTTCTTCGCCGGAACGCTGACGGCCTGGCGCTGGAACGGCATCTTCCTGCTCTACCTGATGGCGCTGCCGATCTTCTTCGCCATGCTGAAGTGCATGTTCGAACCGGAAAGCGACGCCACCGTGCGCCGCAACCTGGGCATGGACGAGGAAGGCGTATCGACGGGCGGCTTTCCCTGGCTGCTGATGCTGGGCATCGGCGGGCTGACGCTGTTCACCTCGCTGATCTACTACGTGTTCATCGTGAACGGATCGCTGGTGTGGCAGGAGCTGGGCATTGCCGATCCCGAAAGCATCGGCCGCATCACCGCCCTGCCCAGCCTGTTCATCCTCGCCGGGGCGGCGCTGTTCTGGCTGATGGGGCGCAAGGGCCTGGGCGCGCGCTGGCAGGTTGCCGCCATGCTCGGCTTCCTGGGTACGGGCCTGGCGCTAATGGGGCTGACGCCCAACTGGCAGGGCATGATCGCCGGGATGGTGCTGCAACAGACCGGCGCGGGCATGGCGGTGCCGGTGCTGGTGGCCTGGGCGCAGAACACGCTGCCCGCCGCCCATCGCGGGCGCGGCATGGGCGTGTGGACGGCCACCTTCTTCTTCGGCCAGTTCGCCTCGCCCTGGGTGCTGAGCGCTATCCGCAGCGAAAGCGGCACCAACCAGGGGGCCTTCCTGGTGGTCGGCGTGGCGGCGGTAATCGGCGGCGTGCTGATCGCGCTGTTCATGCGCAGCCGGGCTGCAATCAAGGAGGCTTAGGGACCATGCTGCGCAAGTTCACACTCGCCGCCCTCGCCTTGCTCGCTGCTCCGGCGGCAGCGCAGATGCCCACCTGGTCGACACAGGAGGAGCCCGCCCCGGCCCAGCCGGATGCCATCGTGCTGTCGGTTCCCGCCGACACCGCGAACGAGGAATACTGGTTCCACCAGGGCAACCCGCTCGGCCCGGCCTGGCAGGTGCGCAATGTCACCGTGCCGACGCTGGTGGCCTATCCCGCGCAGGGCGAAAACGCCGGTGCGGCGATGATCGTGGCGCCCGGCGGCGGCTTCCTTGGCCTCGCCATCGAGCGCGAAGGGTGGGACGTCGCCCGCTTCCTTTCCGAGCACGGCATTACCGCCTTCGTGCTCAAGTACCGCATGGTGCCCACTCCGGTGGACCAGCCGACCTTCGCCGCGGAAATGGCCAGCATGAGGGCTGGCGGCCCCGGCCGCTTCCGCCCGCCCAGCGATACTCCGCCGCAGTCGCTGGAGGATGGCCTCGCCGCGCTGCGCTATGTGCGCCAGCACGCTGCCGACTACGGCGTGGACCCGCACCGCGTGGGCTTCATGGGCTTTTCGGCCGGCGGCTTCCTCACCCGCAGCGTGATCGAGCACGGCGGTGACGACGCACCCGACTTCGCCGCGCCGATCTATCCCAACATGGCGGCAATGGACGTGCCGGCAAATGCCCCGCCGATGTTCGTCACCATCGCGGCGGATGACTTCCTGCTGGCCCCGCACCAGGGTTTCCCGCTGGTGGACAGCTATCGCGCTGCCGGCCGCCCGATCGAATTCCACCTGCTGCCCAGCGGCGGTCACGGCTTCGGCATGGGCTATCCCGGCACGCCGACAGAAGGCTGGGCCGAAGTGATGCTGCAATGGATGCGCAACAGCGGCGTGCTGGAAGACCGCGATTGACCTTCGCGCCGCGTGCGCCCGGTTACAGCTGCCCTTCGCGCAAAAGTTCCACCGCGTGCTCTGCCGCCCGCGCGGTCAGTGCCATGTAGGTGAGCGAGGGGTTCTGGCAGGCGCTTGACGCCATCTGCGCGCCGTCGGTGACGAACAGGTTGGGAATGTCATGCGCCTGGCTCCAGCGGTTGAGCACGCTGGTGGCCGGATCGTGGCCCATGCGCGCGCCACCCATCTCGTGGATCGCGCTGCCTGCCGTGCCGGGCCGGTCGAAGCCCATCAGCACCTGCCCGCCGACATGCGCCATCATCTCCGCCGCATCGGCCTTGGCCTGCGCCAGCGCGGCCAGTTCCTCCGCCCCGAAGGCGAAGTCGATCTTCAGCTGCGGCAAGCCGTTGGCATCCACGTTCGCGCGGTCCAGCGTCAGGCGATTACTGGCGCGCGGCATACAGTCGGCAAAGGCCACCAGCACCATGCGCCAGGGGCCGGGACCGCGCAGGCCCTGCTTGAAATCGGCCCCCACGCCCGGCTCGCGCATTCCGCGCACCCAGGCCGATTGTAGCGCCCCGCCCTGAAACGAATAGCCGCGCGTGTGGCCCACGCCGTCCATCACGTCCATGTTGCGATAGCGCGCGATGACGGTGCCGGTGGGGCGGTTGCCGAAGGTGGTCACCTGCTCGAAGCCGGGGATCAGCGCCGCCACCGACAGGGTGCTGGCGTGATCCATGATGTATTGCCCCAGTACGCCCGAACGGTTGGCGAGGCCGTGCGGCTGGTCTTCGCTGGCCGAATTCAGCAGCAGGTGAACCGAGTTGAAGCTGCCCGCATTGAGGAACACCATGCGCGCAGAGGCGCTCTTGCGGCTCATGTCGCTGCGGTCGATCCAGCGCACGCCGGTGACGCGGCCTGCCACCGGATCATAGTCCACCTTCTCCACCACGGCATCGGTCACCAGCGTCAGGTTGCCGGTCGCCTGGGCGGCGGGCAGCGTGCTCGACTGGGTGGAGAAATAGGCCCCGAACGAACAGCCGCGCGCGCAGATCGAGCGATACTGGCACGGTACGCGCCCTTCCTTGGCCTGCGTCAGGTTGGCGGTGCGCCCGATCATCAGGCGGCGTTCGGGCCAGCGCGCGGAAATCCGTTCGCGCACGGCGCTTTCCACCGGGTTCAGCGCCATCGGCGGCTGGAAATGCCCGTCGGGCAGCTGCGGCAGGCCCTCCAGCGAACCGGATACGCCGATGAAGTCCTCCACCAGATCGTACCACGGGGCAAGGTCGGCATAGCGGATCGGCCAGTCGGTGCCGTGGCCATCGCGCGCGTTGGCGCCGAAGTCATAGTCCGACCAGCGATAGCTTTGCCGCCCCCAGGTCAGCGAGCGCCCGCCCAGCTGGTAGCTGCGGAACCAGTCGAACGCGCCTTCGCCCTGCTGGTAGGGGTTTTCGGCATCGTTGACGAAGTGATCCTGCGTGAATTCGGTGAAGTGGCGGTTCAGCCGCTGGACCGGGTACTGTTCGGCATAGAGCTGGGCGTCGCCCTTGCCGCGGAACGGCATGTCCCACGGCGCCTTCATCTCGGTGGTATAGCCCGAACGGTGCGGAATATCCGGCCCGCGTTCCAGCATCAGCACCTTCAGCCCCGCCTCGGTCAGCTGCTTGGCCGACCAGCCGCCGGTGATGCCCGAACCGACCACGATGGCGTCGAAATCGAAGTCCTCTTCCATCAGCCGAACTCCACCCCGTTCCACTCATTCGAATAGGCGCGCGTTTCCGGCGTCAGCGGCACCATCGGATCGAAGCGACCGGGGGCGGCGGCATATTGCAGCTCCTGCGATCCGCCGATCTGCGAGGTGTAGTAGCCGGTCAGGATCAGCCGCTTGAGCAGCCGCCACGGCTGGGCGTCGGGCTGGTTGGCGAAGGCGGCGGCGTCAAGCGCGGCAAGACTGGAGGGTGATGGTGCGGGCAACGCGGATGCCAGCCAGCGCATGTGATCGAGGCTGCCATCGGCACGCAGGTGCGGACGGATCGCGGCGGTAATCGCCCCGGCAGCCAGCGGGTCGCGCGCGCCTTCCAGGCCATGCGCCAGCGCCAGCAGCACGAAGGCGCCCACATCGGCCTCTGCCGCGCCGGGAGTCTCAGTGGCGGGGATGACAAGGTCGGCCACCGTGTTCGCCAGAGCCAGCTCGTCGATCGTCGGGGCCAGCGCGGGATCGAGCGCGGTGGCGGTCACACAGCCGGGCAGGCCCAGGGCCGTCCCCAGCAATGCTGCCGCGCGGACGAATTCGCGGCGGTTCCAGCCCGTGCCTTCCATCACTCACTCCCGATTGACTCGCTCATGCAAGCATATCAGAATGGATATTCTAATACCTGGAGGATGTCCATGCTCAAGCTGTCGCGCCAGGTCGATTACGGCGCCGCACCTCACCCGTTCGCCTTGCCCGACACCACCGGCACCCTGCGCAGCCTGGACGAGTTCATCCATGGCAAGGGGCTGCTGGTGACGTTCATCTGCAACCATTGCCCCTTCGTGCTGCACCTGCTCGACGGGCTGATCGAATTTGCGAACGAATACACGCCGCAAGGGCTGCAAGTCGTGGCCATCTCCGCGAACGACGCGGTGCAGTTTCCCGAGGACAGCCCACGGCACATGGCCATCCTGGCGGCGGAAAGGCACTTCCCCTTCCCTTACCTGCACGACGAAACGCAAGAGGTGGCGCTGGCCTATGGTGCGATCTGCACGCCCGATTTCTTCCTCTACGCCAGGGGAGCGGATGGCGCGATGCAGCTGGCCTATTGCGGGCAGTTCGATCCCAGCCGCCCGCCCTTGCCGCATCCGCCGCTGCCAGGAACAGAAATGTACCGTCGCAGCCTGCCGGTCACCGGCGTAGACCTGCGCCGCGCCGCCGATGCCGTGCTGGCAGACCAGCCCGCGCCGCAGCCGCAGGTGCCAAGCGCGGGTTGCTCGATCGAGTGGAAGCCCGGCAAGGCGCCCGGCTGGGGTTGACCCCTAGCCGATCCCCATCAGCCGCCGGTTGAGTTCGCGATCGGCGCTGCCGGCGGCGAAATCGTCAAACGCATGTTCGGTCACCGTGATGATGTGATTGGCGATGAACGGCGCCCCTTCGGCCGCGCCCTGTTCGGGATGCTTCAGCGCGCATTCCCATTCCAGCACCGCCCAGCCGGGAAAATCGTACTGCGCCATCTTGCTGAAGATCGCGGAAAAATCGACCTGCCCGTCACCCAGCGAACGGAACCGCCCCGCGCGATCGACCCACGACTGGAAGCCGCCGTAAACGCCCTGCCGCCCGGTGGGGTTGAACTCGGCATCCTTCACGTGGAAGCACTTGATACGCTCGTGGTAGATGTCGATGTAATCGAGATAGTCGAGGCATTGCAGCACGAAGTGGCTGGGATCGTAGAGAATGTTGGCGCGCGGGTGGTTGTTCACCCGTTCGAGGAACATCTCGAAAGTCACGCCGTCGTGCAGGTCTTCGCCGGGATGGATTTCATAGGCCACGTCGACGCCGCACTGGTCGAAATGGTCGAGAATCGGCGTCCACCGACGCGCCAGTTCGTCGAAGGCATCCTCCACCAGTCCCGCCGGGCGCTGCGGCCAGGGGTAGAGGTAAGGCCAGGCCAGCGCGCCGGAGAAGGTGGCATGTGCGGTCAGGCCCAGCCGCTGGCTGGCGGTGCCGGCCTTCTTCACCTGGTCCACCGCCCATTCCTGCCGCGCCTGCGGATTGCCGCGCACATGCGGTGCGGCAAACCCGTCGAACTGCGCATCATAGGCCGGGTGGACCGCCACCAGCTGGCCTTGCAGGTGCGTGGAAAGCTCGGTGATGGCGAGGCCGTGGCTGGCCACCACGCCCGCCACTTCGTCGCAATAGTCCTGGCTGGCGGCAG
Organism: Erythrobacter sp.; assembly: GCA_020446625.1. Classification (GTDB taxonomy): domain Bacteria; phylum Pseudomonadota; class Alphaproteobacteria; order Sphingomonadales; family Sphingomonadaceae; genus Alteraurantiacibacter. The sequence goes on along the minus strand of JAGREI010000001.1, from coordinate 25,355 downwards.
CCTTGTCGAGGTCGAACAGCCGCGCGTCCCAGCTGGGTATCTGCACGCCCTTGTATCCCAGGCCCGCCACCCAGCCGCAGATCGCGTCGAGCGAGTTGAACGGGGCCGCATCGCCCGCAAACTGGGCGAGGAAGATCGCCGGTCCCTTGATCGTCTTCATGCTGTCTCTCCGGTTGTCAGTTGACCAGGTCCACCCAGCCCGCCTCGGCAGCACTGGCGCGCACGGCGGTATCGATGAACGTCATGCCGCGCAGCCCTTCAGCTATGCCCGGCAGGCAGGGCGCAGGCTCGCCGCGCAGGGTGGCGGCAAAGTCGCGGTAGATGTTGGCGAAGGCTTCCAGATAGCCTTCCGGATGGCCGCCCGGCGTGCGGGCGAACCCGGCGGCAAGCGCCCCGAGCGAGGCATCGCCCGCGCGCACCAGTTCGGTGCGGCCATCGGCATGATGGAGCAGGAAGCTGTTGGGCTGTTCCTGCCGCCAGCTGATCCCGCCCTTGTCGCCATAGCAGCGGATGCGCAGGCCGTTGAGTTCGCCCACCTCGATCTGGCTCGCCAGCAATACCCCGCGCGCGCCGCCCTCGAACCGCAGCAGCACGGTGCAATCGTCGTCGAGCGCGCGACCCGGCACCACGGCGGCAAGGTCTGCCAAGAGGCGGGTGACGCGCTGCCCGGTGACGAATTCGGCCAGGTTGAAGGCGTGGACGCCGATGTCCCCGATGCAGCCGCCCGCCCCCGCCTGCGCCGGGTCGACACGCCATTCGGCCTGTTTCCCCTCGGCGGGCTGCGACAGCCAGCCTTGCGGGTATTCCACCACCACCTTGCGCAAGGTGCCGATAGCGCCCGCCGCCACCCGTTCACGCATTTCGCGCACCAGCGGATAGCCGGTGTAGGTGAAGGTGACGCCGAACGGCAGGCCCGCTGCGGCCACCAGTCCCGCCAGTTCCTGCGCCTCTGCCAGGGTCGCGGTCAGCGGCTTGTCGGTCATCACCGGCAGGCCCGCCGCCAGCGCCGCGCGAGCCGACGGCAGGTGATTGTGGTTGGGCGTGACTACCGAGACGAAGTCGATCCCGTCCTCCCGTGCCGCTTCGGCGGCGAACATTTCGTCCAGCGAACCGTAAGCCCGCGCCGGGTCAATGCGGTACTGATCCGCAGCTGAGCGCGACCGATCGGGGTTTGAGGAGAACACGCCTGCCACCAGTTCGATCTCGCGGTCCAGCTCGGCAGCGAAGCGGTGTACCGGGCCGATGAAGGCCCCCGGCCCGCCGCCGATCATGCCCATTCGCAGGCGTCGCATTCGCTGTCTCCCAATGCATTTGTAATGATCGTTCTAATTTATCGCCGCGCCCGGCGTCAAGGGCAGCGGCAGGGCCTGTCGCCGGGCATCGGCATCCACGGCTGCGGCGTCAAGATCGCGCATGAAAAAGGCGGCGCGCTTCCCGAGGAGTTGGAAGCGCGCCGCCAAAAGGTCAGCCCGGAAGGCTGGTGGATCAGGCGGCCAGCGCCAGTTCCTTGGTATCCTTGGTGGTCGGCACGAAGGGCAGGTAGGACACGCGGTAACGCACCGCGAAGCTAACCTTGTGGCTGCCCGCACCCAGCCCGCCTTCGCGCAGGCCGATGATCGTGGCCTGCTCGCCAAAATTCCAGCGGTTGTCGTAAACCGTTTCCATCTCGTCGAGCGTGTAGGTCTTGCCGCGGACGTGGAAGCGCACCTTCTCGCGGGGGATCGTCTCGCCGTCGATCTCGATCACGATGTCTTCCACCATCGAGAGGCCCAGGCCACGGTAGTAAGGCAGGCGGCCAAGGAACTGGAAGCCCTTCACCACGCCGCCATCGACATAGTTGCCGAGGCTGCCCTCGACGATCATCTTGTTGTCCATCATGGGATCGTACTCCTTCAGGCGGCCTTGAGGGCGGGAACTTCGGGCTCGCCCAGCAGGCGTGCCAGCATCACCTGCTGGCGGCGCACCTGCTCCACGCTGTCCGGCTCTTCCGCGTCCTCGATCCAGCGGTTGCCTTCGTATTCGGAGCAGATGTAGCCGTCGTAGCCGCCCTGTTGCAGGATGGAGACGATCTCGTCGTAGGGGATCGACGGCTCCACGTAATCCTCGGTGATTTCGTAGAACTTGCCGTGGATGTTGTGGATACGATCCATGTGGTCGAGCATCCGCTTCGGTTCGTAGGCAGCGTTGTGGCGCAGCGTTTCGGCCATGGCCAGCGCCGGCCCGGTGCCGCCCATCTCCTGCACGGCAAGGATCACGTACTCGGACAGCACGCGGTCCTCGTATGCCATCTCGATATAGTCCGCGATGTTCTTCGGCACGCCCATTCGTTCGAACTTCTCGCGCCAGACGCGCGGATAGTGGCGCACGAACATGCCCATGTCCGGCAGGAAGCCCAGCGCGTCCGACCCGCTCTTCTCGAAGGCTTCGGCAATGCGGATGATCCACGGGTGATCGAAGTGCAGCGGCGCGTGAACTTCAGTCAGCAGCTTGACGCCGTGTTCTTCGGCATGGGGCGCGGCGGCCACCAGCACGTCAGGGTCGATCGAGACCAGCGAGCGAAGGAAGGGAACGCCCAGCTGCGCGCCGAATTCGATGTCGCGCTTCACGCTGGCAACCTGCTCCTCGAAGGGCATGATGCGGCCCTTATACCGCTTGTAGTCGAGCATGTAGTCGTGGCTGACCGGCACGCAGTCGTACTTGGCGATCAGCTGGTGCCAGTTTTCGATGGCCGCCGGGTCGACGTCGTATTCAGGCCAGCCCCAGAACGACTGTTCCCCGATCACCTCGATCCCGCGGGCGCCCATTTCGGCGCAGGTACAGATGCAATCCTCCAGGTTCATCTTCCCCTGGAAGGTCTCGTTCTGGAACGAGTAAAGGCTCACGCCCCGCTTGATGGTCATCTCAGGATCCTCCGAACTGCGACTGTCAAAGCGCCGCCAGACCAATGCCAGAATCGCGCGGCTTGCACGACTCAGCGTTTATAATTAGAACTTCTATTCTATTATACGATCCGACAGGTCAAGCGGAAATAGTCCGAGAGACTATGCGCCACGCCAGCCGGACGGCTTGGCACCGCTTCACAGCGGTTGCGCCACCACCTGGAACATCTCGGCGGCGGCGCGGCCCATGTCCACCGGCTCGCCCAGCCCCTGCTGCCCGCGACAGATCGCCAGCGAGTTCTCGACGATATAGCCGCAGCGCGGCGCGCGGCGGGCGTGGTAGGCGGCAAAGGCATCGCGCGGATCGGCGTGGCGGGCCACTTCTTCGGCCAGCACCAGCGAATCCTCGATCGCCATGCCCGCGCCCTGCCCCAGGTGCGGCGTGGTGGCATGGGCGGCATCGCCCAGCAGCACCACCCGGCCCCGGTGCCAGGTCCCTTCCACCAGCACCGTGTGCAGCGGGCGATAGACCACGCCTGCATCGTCAGTGATCTGGTCGCCCAGCGCGCGGATCGCCGGGGCGCAATTGGCCAGCCGTGAACGCATTGCCGCAGCCAGCCCTTCCTGAGCCACCTTGCCTTCAGGCTCCACGGTGACGAGGAACATGTACATCGTCTGCTCGTTCATCGGCGCCAGGCCCACGCCGGTGGGGCCGTTGTAGGTGCGCAGGCAATCCATGTCCGCCGGGCGCGGCAGGTTGTAGCGCCACACCACCTGCCCGGCATAGCGTGGCGGCGGAGCTTCGAGGAAGAACTGGCGCCGCACCTGCGATCCCAGGCCGTCCGCCCCCACGACGAAGGCGAAGCACTCCTCTGCCCCGTCGGAAAAGCGCACGCGCACCTGATCGCCCTCGTCAGCGATCCGCTCTGCCGTCACCCCCAGCCGCACCTCGGCCCCGCGCGAGCGGGCGGCTTCGCCCAGCACGCGGTTCAGCGCCGGGCGGGCGATGCCGATATTGGGCGGCCACGGCGGGGCCAGCTGCGGCGAGGGAACGCGCGCCACCAGCGCGCCGTCGGGCGCATAGGCTTCTACCGCAGCATAGCCGAAACCCGCGTCGACATAGTCGGCCACGATCCCCAGCTCGGCCACGGCGCGCACCACGTTCGATTGCTGGGTGATGCCCACGCCTTCGACCGACCACTGCGGATCGCGTTCGATCACCAGCACCGGAACGCCGCGCTGGCGCAAGGCCACGGCAGCGGTCAGCCCGCCAATCCCCCCGCCGATGATCAGGGCGCGCTTGTCAGTCATGGTGTTCTGCCTCCCTCGAACAAAAAAGGGCGGCCACATGGGGCCGCCCTTTGTGTAGCAGATCGGCCGATCTCAGTAATCGACCGACAGGCGGACGCCGTAGGTACGCGGCGTGCCGAACTGCCAGTTGAACACGTCGTCCGAACCGGCCGAGGTGAAACCGCCATAGGTCAGCGGACGCTCGTTCTCCAGGTTGCGGGCGAACAGCTGCACCCCGAAGGTATCGTTGGCCGAACGCCAGTCGAGCGACAGGTCGGTCTGGGTGTAACCGCTCTGGCGACCGTCGGAGTAGTTGTAGAAGCTGGTGAAGTACGAGCTCTTGTAAGTCGTCGAGGCAGCAGCCGTCAGCGAACCCGAGCCACCCAGATCGAAGGTGTGCCGCAATCCGGCGCGGATCACCCATTCGGGCGAGAAGGGCGCGCGGTTGCCCGCGAAGTTGGGCGACTGCACCCCGGCAGTGTTCGGATCGAGATCACCAATGCCGTTGAGGTCACACCCCACGCAGAACACGTTGAACTGCGCGAACAGCTCGTCGTACTGCGTGTTGAGGTAGTTCACCGACAGGTCGAACACGGTGTTCTCGGTCAGCTCTGCCTGGAAATCCGCCTCGATGCCCCAGATCGTCGCCGCACCGGCGTTGAAGGTCTGGCCACCCACGGTGGTGTCGAGCAGCACGGAAACCTGCAAGCCCGAATAGTCGTAGTAGAACACGCCGGGGTTGAACTGGAACTGGCCCTGGTCACCGAAGGTGAACTTGCCGCCCACTTCATAGGCCGTGTTGGTTTCCGGCGCATAGGTGCCGACCGAATCGAACCCGCCGCCCTTGAAGCCGGTCGAAACCTTGGCGTAGATCAGCGTATCGGGGTTGGGTTCGTAGTTGAGGCCCGCCAGCCAGGTCACGCGGCTGTCGTTGCTGCCCAGGTTGAGCACCGAAAGGTATGGCAGGCTGTCGATGTCCTTGCGCCCCGGCCCGGTATCGAACAAGCAGTTCGTCGAGTTGGCGTCCGGGCCAAGCAGGAAGCAGTCGGGCGGGCCGGCACCGAACGGCGAGGCATTCTTGTAAAGTGCGCTGCGCTCGTTGTCGGTATAGCGAATCCCGCCGACCGCGGTCAGCGTTTCAGTCAACGGCACTTCGACCTGGCCGAATACCGACCAGCTGTCGCTCACCACGTTGCGGCCGAAATAGCTGAGGAAGGTGGTGTTCGGGCTGAGCGGCACGTTGAAGCCGTTTTCGCGGTCCAGCGTTTCGCGGAAGTAGAAGCCGCCCACCTGGTAGACGATGCCGTTGTCGAATTCGCCGTTCAGCCGCAGCTCATGGCTCTGCGTCTCGGCTTCGTCGAGGAAGGTGAAGCTGCGATAGACCACCGGCAGGGTGACGAAGTTATTGGGGTTGGCGGAGAAACCGCGAATACCGGCGATGTAGCTCAGCGTGGCTTCGGGGCTGAATTCGTAAGCCAGCCGCCCGCGCACCGCCCAGGTTTCGTCGCGCACCAGGCCCAGGCCGAAGCCCGGCGAGGCATATTGCGAACGGTCGAGGTTTTCGAGGAAGGTGGTCTGCGAAGGCACGCACAGCACCAGCGGCGAATAGGCCGGAGCGACCTGTTCGTAACCGGTGGCGTTGCAGCCCGGCCCTGTCGGCCCGTTGCCCGTCGCGTTGAGGTCGACCGTGGCGAACGCCTGCGGGATGAACTTGCGCTGGGCATATTCGGCGGCGATCTGGAAGGTCAGGCCGTCGTTGGTATCCAGAAACAGCGTGGTTCGCCCGCCGTAGGAATTGTTGGTGTCCGAACTGCCACCGGCAAAGGCCGGGAACGGGCCGAAGCCCCAGCCTGCGGGGTGATTGACGTAGCCATCGTGGCGATCCCAGAAACCTGCAAAGCGCAGGCCGCCGATGTCGCCCACCGGAATATCGATCCCGGCATCCAGGCGAATGGCATCATAATTGCCGTAGGACGCCGAAGCGTTGAAGCCGAAATCGTTGCCGGGGCGGCGGGTGATGAAATTGATCGCGCCTGCCGTGGAGTTGCGCCCGTAAAGCGTGCCCTGCGGGCCGCGCAGCACTTCCACCCGGTCAAGGTCGAACAGGGCAATGCCCAGCACATTGGGGCGGTTGATATATTCGCCGTCGATATTGGCGACCACCGAGGTATCCTGCGCTTCGTCGTTCGAATTGGTGCCGATACCGCGCAGAGTGATCTTCACCGTGCCCTGGTCCTGGTTGACCTGCACCGCCGGAGCGATGGCGGTCAGGTCGTTGGCGCTGTTGAACCCGGCTGCGGCCAGTTCGCCGCCGCCGATCACGTCCATCGCGATCGGCACGTCCTGCACGTCTTCGGTGCGGTTCTGCGCGGTAACGTAGATGGTGTTGTCACCCTCGTCCGCACTTTCCTGCGCCATGGCAGGCGTGGCGAGGATCGCCAGGCCGCATCCGGCAAGCAGCAACGACTTGTTCGAAAAATAGGTCATCACGTTCTCCCTGACGGCGCTTCCGACGCCGCTTGTTCTGATGAATTGGACTTCAAGATCCTTCAGCGATGCCGGCAGGACTGCTGCCAGCGGTCATCCTCGCTCCATCCGCGCGGCGATCATCGCGTCCGCGTAGCTGTCTCCCACGAAGCGGCTGATGGCGCAGGCATACAATCGAAGCAAATTGTATGAATCCATCAATCACTATCTGTTTCATCGATAGTTGAATTGATGTGCCCAATTGCCTGACCGATCGCGAAAAGCGCGCTTCCCGGCCCAGTTGCGCCCTCCCGCCATGCGGTTCCGGCCGCAACCCCCCTGCAATGCGAATCAAAGCGCTGGGGTGAATCAAAATTAGAATTGCGGTTCCTGTTTATTTGCGCAAGTGTTCGGACTATGTCAATCATCGGACCCGAAACCGCGGCACTTGCCGAGAACGCCCCCAGCCGCCAGCCGCGCCAGGGTCGCAGCCTCGCTTCCTACGAACGGATGCTGGAAGCCACCAAGTCGCTGATGCTCGAACGCGGCGAGGACTTCACCTTGCAGGACGTGAGCGAGCGGGGCAGCGTGTCGATCGGGTCGATCTACCTGCGGTTCGAAAGCAAGGACCGGCTGATGCACGCGGTGATCGCGCAGGAACTGTCCGGTGTGATCGCGGGCGAGAAGGCCCTGCTCGACCAGGTGCTGGCGCAAAGCAGCAACCTCGCGGAATTCCTGCCGCGCTATATCGACGGCTACAGCCGCTTCCTGGCCGCCAACGCCCCGCTGCTGCGCACGATCATGCAGCGCGCATCGATCGACCAGGCGGTGTCCGGCCCTGGGCGAGAGACTGCCCGCCGCTCTGCCGCCATGTCGGTGGATGCCATCCTCAGCTTTCGCGATGAGATCGGTGGCCACGACCATAAGAAGAAGGCCGAAGCGGTGTTCCAGATCATCTTTGCCACCATGGCCCGCCAGTTCGGGCTGGGCGCCACGGCGGAATCGGGCGATGCCGACGTGTGGAGCGTGACCAAGGGCGAACTGGCGCAGATGGCGCTGGCCTACCTGCGCTTTGACGGCTGACCTATTGTAGCGCCAGCCAGGCCAGGTACTGCTCGATCCACAGGTCGCTGGTGGTGCCTTGCGGGCGCATCCCGAAGCCGTGGCTGCCACCCGAATAGAGGTGGAATTCAACCGCCCGGCTCTGCTCCAGCCAGTGTTCGACAAGGTTCAGCCCGCCCTGCCGGAACAGTGGATCGTCCGCCGCGATGGCCAGGAACAGGTCAGGGCGCGGCCCCGCCCCCACGGTCTGCGTCATCGGCGGATAGATCAGGGCGACGTGATCCAGCAGCGCCGCCTCCGGCCGCTGTTCCAGCAGGCGGATGGTGGTGCGGGAACCGGCGGAAAAGCCGATCACGCCGATGGCTTCGGGATCGATACGCCATTCGGCGGCACGGCCATGCACCAGCGCCACGGCAGCGGCCAGATCGTCGACCGCAGGCGGATGGTCGGGCAACTCGCCGCGACCCAGATTGCCGAAGTCGGCAGCCAGCCCGGCGATGAAGCCATTCGCATCGCGCGCGGTTTCGCGCGGCCGGTACTTCAGCACGAAGGCGGTATAGCCCTGCGCCGCCAGCCGTTCGGCCACGCGGAAACCCTCGCTCTCGATCGAGACGAAGGCATAGCCGCCGCCCGGCACCACGATTACTGCCCGGCCATTGCCGCGCCCGTTCATCGGCAGCACGGGATAGAGCGAAGGTCGGCTGACATTGCGCACCCACACCTGCCCGAACACGCGGTTCCACTGTTCGGTATCGGCCACGTTATCACCCACGGTGGGCAAGGCGATCTGCGCGCCGGGCATGGGTGGCAGTTCATCGGCCAGAAACGCCGGCGCGCCGGACTGCGCCAGCGCCGACGCCGGCAGCAGCAAGGCTGCGGCAAGCCCGACAAGAATTCCCCGAAACGTCATCCCCATCCTCCCAGTGCGCTTTCGACAATCGCTTATCGCCCCGCCCGCCGCCGATGTGAAATCGATTGATCCCATTTGCGATCATCGACCAGATCAATCCCATCCACCGAGGTTGCATCAGGCATTGCAATGCTCCAGCCCTGCACGCATAGATTGCAGCCATGCGTTTCAAGGGCCTGGATCTCAACCTGCTGGTGGCATTCGATGCCTTGATGGCCACGCGCAGCGTCAGCCGCGCGGCCGAGCGGATGAACCTGAGCCAGCCCGCAATGAGCGCCGCGCTGGCGCGCCTGCGCGACTATTTCGGGGATGACCTGCTGGTGCTGCAAGGCAAGCGGATGCACCCCACCGCCTTTGCCGACGACCTGATGCCGCAGGTCAGGCAGGGTCTTCAGAACCTTGAGGTGATGCTGGCCAAGTCGCCCAATTTCCACCCGGAAACGTCGCAGCGCACCTTCCGGATGGTGGCATCGGACTATGTCCAGTCCTCGATCATCGCCCCGCTGACCCGGCAACTGGCGCAAGAAGCGCCGGACATCGCCATCGAATGCCAGCTGCCGCACCTGACCACCGCCAAGCACCTCGATGAAGGGCAGATCGACCTGATGATCACGCCCGAATATGTCCTCAGCGGCAGCCACCCGGCTTACGAGCTGTACCGCGAACCGCAGGTGGTGATCGGCGCGCTCGACAACCGCGTTCTGGCCAAGGGATTCATCACCGAAGCCGAATTCGAAGCGGCTGGCCACGTGGCCGTGGTGCTGGGCGAACAGCGCATCACCTCCTACGCCGACCGGCAGCTGGAGATCATGGGCAGACGCCGCCGGATCGAGGTGACGACCTCGCTGTTCTCCGCCGTTCCCTGGTACATCGAAGGGACCGGGCGGCTCGCCCTGCTGCACGGCAGGCTAGCCAAGGATCTGGAACGCCGCTTCGCTATCTGCACGGTGCCGGTGCCCTTCGACTTTCCCGCGATGCGGCAGATGCTCTGCTATCACGCCGGACGCGAGGAAGATGCCGGCCTCACCTGGCTGCGCAGGCAGATCGAGGCGATTGCGAGACCTGTCGACTAGCGATCCGCCAGCACGGTTACCGGGCCGATCAGGCCGGACGGGCGCAGCGGCGCATCGGGCAGGTATGTCGGCGCGGTTACGCGGCCCACCGGCTCGGCGCCCGGCTGTGCATCCCCGATCAGCCGGTTGATCCAGCGGTTGGCCACGCGCACTTCGATGCTGTTCGCTCCGGGCCGGACGAATTGCCCGATGGCCACCCGGTCAGGCGCCCACCAGCTGGTGCCTGCATAGGCGCCGTTCACCCACACTTCCGCCACGTCGCCCACCTGCCCCAGGTCCAGCCACAGCGGATCGCCGGGCGACAGGCCCGCTGGCAGGTCCAGCACGGTCGAATAGCGCGCCACGCCCGAGAAATAGCGCACCCCCGCGTCGGCATTCTGGCTGAGCGGCGACAGGGTCTGCATGGTGATCCCGGCAGGCGCGCCGCGCCCCTGCTGGAAGGAAACCTCCCACGGCCCGCTGACCTGCGCCACCGCCTCCGGATGCTGCGCCGCCACCTCGCGCGAGCGTGCCTGCGTCGGCTGGGCAAAGACCACGAAGAAGGATTGCTCCGGCCCCATGTCCAGCGGCACCACGGTATAGTCGCCATCGGTGCGATAGCTCAGCGGGCGGGCCGTGCCGCTTACCGCGTCCCACAGCTCCGGCGCGCGCCCGGTAACGCGGAAGCGCGCTTCGCCATGCTCTGCCCGGTCGCGGCGGTTGGCGAGGAAATAGCTGTGCGCGCCGTCATCCATCTGCCGGTGGAGGAACAGGATCTCTGCATCGGCAGCGCCACCATAGGTGAAATCCGCCGGGGTGCCGAGCCCGGCCAGCACCGCGGCATAGTCCGCCGTGCCGTGAACGCGCGGGCTGCGCCACAGCCGTGACGCCAGCTCTTCAAACTCCGCCCGGTCATCCGCCAGCGAGGGCGAGGCGAGCGGCCGTTCGCCAATCACCGTCGCGCCAGCCTCCACCAGTTCGGCAATCCTGCGCAAGGTCGGCAAGGTCATCTCGCGGGCATCCGGCCCCAGCACCAGCGCCCGGTAACGCGTGCCGCCCTGCGCCGCCAGCATCCCGTCCTCCACGCCGAAGGCATGGGCCAGCATGTCGGCATTGACCATGTCATAGCCGTAGCTGGTGGGCAGTCCGGCGGGAACCTGGCTGGCGAACTGCGCGGTAACCGGCGCTTCTTCACCCCGGAACCAGGCAATGTCGGCAAAGAAGTGCCCCTGTTGCAGCATCCAGGCGCTGCGGGCCATGTAATCGACCCAGGGCCGCGCCATCTCGGCCCAGCTTTCATGGCGGTTGAAGTACTGCCCGAAGATCGCCAGCGTCACCCCCGGCTGGAAATCGTCGCGCGGCTGGTGGACCGAGGTATGGATCACCGGGCGGTTCACCCCGCTGGCGAATTCGAGGTCGATGAAGCGCCGCAGGTCGCGCGGGGAAAAGGCCCAGGGCGAATTGGCCGCCGTCATCGATTCGGCCGCCACCAGGTTCTGGCCATAGACGTGAGCGGTGGATGCCGCGCCGCGCATGTCGCCCAGCAAGGTGGTGCGCGGCGAACCGCCCGTCGGATAGGTCCACAGCGCCGCCATCGGAATATCGGCAAACCGGCGCATCGACAGGTCGTCGCCCAGCATGGGGCGCTTGTCCTCCAGCGCCTCGCCATAGACGATCAGGCCGTTCTCGTGCGCCACTTCGGCCACGGTGCGATAGTGCGCATCGGTCAGCAGTTCGGCCAGCGTGTCGCGCCAGTCGTAGAGGAAAGCCTCCGTCTGTGCTTCGGAGCCGATCACCAGCCCCGTCAGCGCGGGAAGCCAGGGACGCAGGGCATAGCCGCGCCGCGCCTGGAATTCGCGCTCCATCGCCGGGGTCCAGTTGGCAAAGCCGGTTTCGATCGAATCGGTCAGGATCGCGCGCAGCCCGCGCGCACCGATCAGCTCGTCCCCGGTCGTCTGCCGGTACATGCCGATGTAGTGTTCCAGATAGCGGCGCACGGCGGCGGGATCGTACTTGTCGACTTCCAGCCCGGTGGCTTCGGGTGGCGCGGGATGGTTGGTGGTGCCGATCAGCGACCAGCCGAAATCGAGCACCAGCCAGTCGCTGCCTGCTGGCGGCGTCCAGTCGAGCGTGCCATCGGGCCGCACCCGGTCTGAAATGTCGATGACATCACCCAGGGCCAGCTCGACCGGCGTCGCGTCGTCCGACATGATGGCGTAGTAATCCATCACGCCTGCAAACCCGGCCTTTTCCTGCACCCGGTTGGTGCGCTGCCCGCTGCCGAGCACGAACTGGTTGACCGGCACGGTGGAAAGATCGTCCATCGCGAACACGTCGATCGGCACGGCCCCTTCGACGCCGTCCATCTCGGTGGGCGGGACCACGTCGGGGTTCTCCACGATGCGCAGGCGGAACTCGCTGGCGGTGACGGGATCGAAGCTGATCGTGGTGGGGGTATTGGTCAGCGGCACGTCGCCCAGCTGCTGCCAGCCGTCAGCCGTGCGCACTTCCAGCAGCGGCAAAACCGGCGGACTGCGGAAGGGTCGCACCAGGCCGGGCATGGCAAGGTGGAGCGAACGCACCGTCACCGGCTGCGGATAGGTGATGTGCAGTTCGCCCGACCGGTCAGCAGCCAGTGGCAAGGCGAAGCCTGTTTCCATGTCGTCATCCACCAGCGCGGCGGACGCAACAACAGTGCCATCGGCCAGCGCGAAGTGCGGCGTGGGCAGCGCAGGCTCGTTCAGCGGAACCGCCAGCACCGCGATATGGCCCGAAGCCTCGGGCAGTTCGGGCGCGTGGTCGTCACCCAGCGAGATCATCTCCGCTGCCGGGTGCATCGCCTGGTATGGGCCGGTGACAGTGGGCGCGCGGTTGATCGTGCCGGTGAAGGCGGTGCTGCCGTGCAGCAGCGTCTCGCCCCAGGTGATCTTCTTCACCCCGTCTTCGGGTGGCACCCACGGCCCGCCGGTTTCGGACCAGCCCGGCGATGCCGCAATCGCCATTTCCAGCCCCAGCCGATCGGCCTCGGAGGCGGCAAAGCGGAAGGCATCGCGCCATTCGGGCGTCATGTAGGCCAGCCGGTGCTCCACCACCTGCGGTGTACCCAGCGATGCGTCGAAATTCTGGAACCCGCCGATACCCACGCGGTGCATCCAGGCAAGGTCCGCCGCGATCCCCTCGCGCGTGATATTGCCGTTCATCCAGTGCCACCAGACGCGCGGGCGGGCGGAATTGGGCGGATCGACGAAGCCCGCCATCAGTGGATCGCTGGCCAGTTCCGGGGCAATGATCGGCGCTGCGGTGTCGGCTTGCGTGGTCGCGCAGCCTGTCAGGGCCAGGGCCAGGGTCGTGCTGGCCAGGGCAATGGCCGCAAAGCCCCGCAGCATCACAGCACCCCCTCGGCCATCATGCTCACCGCCGCATCGGCTGCGCGGGCGGACAGTGCCATGTAGGTGAGTGATGGGTTCTGGCACCCGCTCGATGCCATGGCCGCGCCGTCGGTGATGAACAGGTTGGGCACGTCGTGCGCCTGGTTCCACTGCCCCAGCACCGAATTGGCCGGATCCACGCCCATGCGTGCGGTGCCCATTTCATGGATGCCCAGGCCGAACTTGCCCGGATCGCTCTTCTGGAACAGCACCGTGCCGCCGGCGGCCTCCACCATGGCGCGGCCATCCTCCATGATGCGGTCGATCATGGCGAATTCGTTGGGGCCGAATTCCGCCGCGATGTGCGGGATGGGGATGCCCCATTGGTCGGTTTCGGTGGTCGACAGGGTGACGCGGTTGTCGGGATTGGGCAGCACTTCGCCAAAGCCGCCGAGATAGCTTAGCCATGGCCCCAGCTGGCGCGGCCCGGCCTTTAGCCCCTCTCCGATACCTAGCTGCCCGATCGCCGTGCTCGCCCCGCCGGTGCGAAAGAAGCCGCCCTGGAAGCCAAAACCGCGCAGGAATGCCTCGCGCTCCTGCCCCGGCAGGTTGCGATAGCGGGGAATATACATGCTGCCCGGCTTGCGCCCGAAGTAATAGCTGTCCGGTCCGTTCGGATAGATGCCCACGGTCAGCAGCTGGTAGAGGTGATCCATCAGGTTGCGGCCCACCTGGTCGGACGAATTGGCGAGCCCGCGCGGGAACGCCTCCGACCTGGAATTGAGCAGGATCGCCGCCGTGCCGATGGTGCTGGCGCAACTGAAAATGATGTTCGCCTGGTAGGTGGTACGCGCCTTGGTGACGCGGTCGATCACCTTCACCCCCGTCACCCGGTTGGTGGCCGGGTCGTGCTCGATCGAATCGACGATGGCATCGTGGACCAGCGTCAGGTTCCCCGTGGCAAAGGCGGCGGGCAGCGAAGTCGACAGGCTCGAATGGTAGGCGCCAAAGCTGCACCCGCGCTCGCAGATGGAGCGCACCTGGCACTGGGTGCGGCCCATCGCCCGGTGATGATCGCGCGCCTCGCGCAGGTTGGCGACGCGCGCGGGGATCACCTTGCGCCCATCGAAATGCGCGGCGACTGCGGCTGCGAACATGGCCTCGCCATCGTTGAATTCGAATGGCGGCAGGAAATCGCCGTCGGGCAGCTGGTCCAGCCCTTCGGCAGAGCCGGATACGCCGATGAAGCTCTCGACGTGGCTGTACCACGGGGCCAGGTCTTCATAGCGGATCGGCCAGTCGGAACCGTGGCCGTCGCGGGCATTGGCCTCGAAATCCATGGCCGACAGGCGATAGGACTGGCGGCCCCACATCAGCGACCTGCCGCCGGTGTGATAGCCCCTGATCCAGGCAAAGGGCTTGTCCTCCGGCGTGGTGTAGGGATGCTCCGAATCCTTGACGAAGAACTGCTTGGTCAGGCTGTTCACCGCATAGCATTCGCGCTGCACACCATAGTCGCGCGCCAGCTCTTCCTCGTTCACCATCATGGCGTTGGGCATGTCCCAGGGCATGACCATGTCCTGATAGTCCTGCCGGTGGCGCACTTCGTTGCCGCGTTCCAGCACCAGCACCTTCAGCCCGCGTTCGCACAGTTCCTTGGCGGCGATCCCGCCGCTCATGCCCGAACCGATCACGATTGCATCGAACATCGCTTCCATCCGTCCTTCGCTCAGATCGTGACCGTTTCGCCCCAGGGGCGGGTTTCGGGAGTGACGGGGATCGACGGATCCCACCGGCCCGGCACATGGACGTAGCGCAGTTCCTCGGTCATGGCGGGCTGCGACATGTAATAGAGCGCCACCACAAGATCCTTGAACCGGGCATAATCGGGGTCGACCGGCAGTTCACGCGTAGACGGGAAGGCCAGCACGAAGGTGCCGCTTGGCCGCATGGCTTCGGCGTCGAAAGCGGCAAGCAATTCGTGCTGGCGTGCAGCGGGCAGGACCGCGAACGGCAAGCCGCCGCCGGGCAAGGCATCGATGCGGTCGATCACCGCCACCAGTGCGGTACGGCTGGCAGGCGATGCCCAGGCGGCGAGCAAGCCCGCGAACCGTTCGGGAACTCCGGCCTCGATCGCGCCCGCCGTATCGGTCTGCGGAATGATTCGGCCAGCGGCAGCGCGCAAGGTGGCCATCTGCCGGGCGGACAGGCCACCATCCGCCCCCGCTTCCAGCGGCGCGACGGCATCCAGGGTCTGGCAGGCACTGGCAGCAGCACTGGCCCCCACCAGCGCCAGCGTGCGCGCCAGCAGGGCGCGGCGATCAAGGTCGGCCAATTGCAGCATGAATCTGTCCCTTCCCAATTGCAGGCACGCTAGGCCGCTGCCGGTCATTCGGCAAATAGATGGATCGAATAAGGCGGCAGCGACGAAATGGATGCGCGGCTCGCCCGGAATGGGATAGAACGCTGGCAGGAGAAACCGGGAGAGACGGTCGATGATCACGCTGGATCGCAGGATGTTCGTGGGGGCGCTGGGCGCGGCGGGGCTTGGCAGCCTGCTGGGCGGATGCGGCGGAGCGCAGACCGAAGCGGCCAGCACGCCCTTCTTCGAACGCATCGGCAAGCCCATCGGCCTGCAACTCTATGCCCTGGTGGGGCAAGACCCGGTGGCGGACCCTGCCGCCCTGTTCGCGCAGGTGGCCGCGATGGGATATGGCGAGATCGAACTGCCCAACCTGCTGGGTCAGGAACCCGCCGCGCTGAAGGCTGCCGCCGATGCGGCCGGGCTGCCGATCGCCAGCCTGCACGTTCCCGCCGTGCCTTTCGCGCCGGGCGACGGCCTCACCTTCCAGCACGATCCCGACGAAGTTGCCGCCATTGCCGCCACCCTGGGGGGAGGCCAGCTGGTGATCCCCTTCCCCGTGCTGCCCGACGGTTTCAGCCTGAACGCAGGCGAGGATTTCCCTTCTGCCATCGCCCGCGCCTTTGCGGGTGCGACGCTGGAGCACTGGCAAGCGACTGCGCAACGCTTCAACGCCATCGGGCAGGCGATGAAGGATCGCGGTGTCACGGTGGCCTATCACAACCACAACCTCGAATTCGCGCCCCTGGGCGAGACGACCGCCTGGCAAGTGTTGCTGTCCGAAACCGATCCCGAACACCTGAAGCTGCAACTCGACCTCGGCTGGGTGGCGCAGGCCGGGCTCGACCCCGAAACGGTGATGCGCGAGGCGGGGTCGCGGGTTACCTCGCTGCATGTGAAGGACGTGGCCGAAGGCGGGGCGCAAAGCTTCTACTTCGGCGCGACCCCCACCGAGGTGGGTGCGGGACGGCTCGACTGGGCCGCCATCCTGCCCGCCGCGGAGGAGCTGGGCGTGGCGCACTACTTCGTCGAGCAGGAACCGCCCTTTGCCATTCCGCGCGAGGAGGCCATGCAGCGTTCGGTGGACTTCCTGCGCAACCTGGTGGCCTGATTCAGCCAGCGATGCATTCGCGAATGTAGCGATAACCCTGGCTGACCACTTCCGCCGGGTCTACGAAGAACGGCCGCCACACGCGCGTGGCGGCGGCCAGTTCCGGCACGGCCTGGCCGAATGCCTCGATCGTCAGCCAGCCACGGTAATCCCGCGCGCGGACCAGCCCGATCGCCTCGGCAATGCGCGCCTGGCCGCTGCCCGGCGTGCCGCGATCGTTTTCGGAGACGTGGACATGCGCCAGCACGCCTGCATCGAGCAGCTGGCCCAGCGCGGCCAGCGGATCCTTTTCCTCGATATGCGCGTGGAAGGTGTCGAACAGCACGCCCACGGCGGGATCGGCCACCCGTTCCATCATGGCCACGGCTTGCGCACCGGTGTTGAGGACATGCGCCTCGAACCGGTTGAGCGGCTCGACCGCGCAGGTCAACTGGCGATCACGCATCTCCCCGGCATATGCCGACAGGAAGGCAGCGCAGCAGTCCAGCTCCGCCTCGCTCGGCCCCGTGCCGGTAAAATGGCCCAGCGGCTGGAACAGCGGCCCCACGACCAGTTCGCCGCCCAGTGCGGCAGCGCAATCCGCCACCTGCCGCGCCTGGTCGAAAGCCGCCTGCCGTTCGCCCGGCACGGGAGAAACCGGGTTCAGCCGGGGGTCGGAGAAGGCGGTGGAAACCGTACGGCGCAGCCCCAGGTCGTCGAGCAGGGAAGCAAGGTCGCGGTAGTGGCCCGGATCGGTGGCATCGAACACCGGCACCTCGACCCCGTCGAACCCGGTTGCGGCAATCTCCTCCAGCACCGGGCGCAATTCGCGCGTTACATGCCCCGTCCACAGCAGCAGGTTGATGCCGATGGGCATGGCGTCAGCCCTTGCGCTTGCGCTCGATCAGCCAGACCGCCCCGAAAATGAAGAACAGCACCACCGGGATTACCGAGATGGTCTTGAACGAAACCTCGGCGGCATGGGCCAGCGCGGCGTGCATCGCTTCGCTGCCGGGTTCCAGCGCGGCAAAGGCCGCTTCGCCGCCCGCCTGTTCCAGCTTGGCCACGTCGTAGATCTTGCCCAGTTCGGGCAGCACCAGGTAGATCGCCAGCGCGCCCGAGAAGTTGACCAGCCCGATCCCCCACGATCCGCTTCTGGGATAGCGGCGGGCAACGCTGGCCAGCATGGTGGGCCACATGAAGCACACGCCAAAGGCCCACAGCGTGGCCGCCAGCAGCGCGGTAACGGGCGATGACGCGGTCGACAGCAGGTACAGCCCCAGCGCGGCCGGCACGGTGCTGAGCCACAGCAGCCCCATGTCGGAAAAGCGGTGCGCCAGCGGCCCGGCAAAGTGGCGCATGATGAACATGATGGCCGAGACATAGACCAGCAGCAGGATGCCCTGCATCCCCACCGTCTCGGTCAAGGCGACCTGCACCCAGGCGCCGGGAGCCAGTTCGGCGGACGCGGTCAGGAACATGATCGCGGGGAAGATCCAGAAGCCCAGGTGGCGGAACGGCTCGCGCATCATCTCGCCAAAGCTGATCCCGGCCACGGTGCTTTCGGTCTGCGGAAACTGGTGCCGCATGGCCCACACCGCCAGCACCACGCCCGGCAGCATGATCAGCGCCACTGGAACGCGCCAGTCCAGCCCCGCGCCGAACAGGAACACGCACAGCAAGCCGCCCACGATGATCCCGGCGGGCCACCAGGCGTGCAGCACGTTGAGCCTGCCGGTCTTGTCCTCCGGGTACAGCGTGGTGGTGATGGCGTTGATCGACCCTTCGGTGGCGCCCCAGCCCAGCCCGGTGACGATCATCCCCAGGTTGAGCACCAAGTTGACCGTGTCGAACCCACCCGCCTGCGGGGCAAGCAGGATCAGGATCGGACCCAGCACGAAACAGGCGGCGGCAAACAGCACGATCCGCCTTGCTCCGATCCGGTCGAGCAGCGGGCTGATCACCAGCAGGCTGATGGCAAACCCCAGGAAGGCATTGCCCAGCGCGGTGCCGATGAACTCGCCCGAGCGTGTCGCGACGAAGGGATCGAACAGCTCTGCCTTCATCGCTTCCGATGCGCCACCGCGCACGGCATTGGCAATCGCCGCGGTAAACAGCGCCAGCACGCAGATCCAGAAGATGGCGCGGATGTTGCCCGGCGCCTTTGATCCATTGCCCATCATTCCTGCTCTCCCGTCACCGGCGCGGGCGTGCCGCAGCCCTCGCCTTCCAGCCCCATTGCCCAGCGCGTGGCCCCCAGCAGCAGCGCGCGATATTCTGGTTCGGCATAGGATTCGGCGGTATGGCCAATGGCCGAATAGAGCGCGCGGCCCTGGACCACGCAGCGCCACCAGACCACCGGATGATCCGCCCCCATGCGCAGGTCCTGCCCGAACATGCCATCCGGGCTGTAGCTCTGCTCGTCGATTGTCGCGAGAACGTGCAGGCCGGGGATCGGACGCGGGGAAGCGTCGAACGAATACCACTCGTCAGTGTGCAGCCAGGTGTCGCCCAGCGTGGCGGTTGCCGGATTGGCGTGATCCTCGATCGTCACCTGTGCCTGCTGGAACTGCGGGCTCATCGGGTGGCCGATGAAACTGGTGCCGATGATGTCGGACACGTACCACGGCCAGCCCGCGTGCGAATTGTCGCCGGCGGCATGGATGCCCACGTAACCGCCGCCGTTTTCCAGAAACGCCTGGAAGGCAGCGCGCTGTTCGGGTGTGAACACGTCACCGCTGACGTTGTTGAACACCACGGCATCAAAGCGAGAGAGGATCTCGGGCGAGAATGTCGCGCCGTTCTCGGTCTGGAAATAGCCCCAGCCGTTGTCGCGCGCGAAGTCCGCGAACAGGGCGTTGGCGGCAGGGATCGCTTCCTCGTGGCGGAAGGCGTTAGTCTTGGAAAAGACCAGGACCGCCGGGTGCGGCAAGTCTGCGGGGATGGCCGGGGCCTCTGTCTCGTAGACTTTCACCCCGCCCAGGAACACGCGCTGGATCACGTCCCAGTTGGCCGCCACGAACCCCAGCGGGATCGCCAGCAGCACCAGCAGCAGCACGCCGCAACCCTTGCGCGAAACCAGCTTCATCGACCCCATTCTCCCGTCAGCGGCCCAGGCTGCATGGCGCCGGGCCGTCCGCATTGGCTTCCGGCCTAGGATATTCCGGAGAAGGGCGAAACTGCTTTGATCTGATGGAAGCCCATCGATCCGGGCGATATCACCGCAGGTGCGAGCCTGCCTCAGTCACCCCAGATGCGGCGTGCCATGGCCTGGTGGCGTTCCACCTGCACGAAGGCGTCGCGGGTGTCGTAGGCGTGGCCTTCCCACTCGCTCACCATGGTGCCGGTGAAGCCCCCCTGCTTGAACAGCGGCAGGATGGTGTCGTAGTCGATCGCCTCTTCCACCAGGTCCTCGCCCACGCCGTAGAACTTGCCGTGGATGTGGACGGTGCGGTCGACCATCGAGGCCCAGCTCCTGGGATCGTGGTTGGCCAGGATGAAGAAGGCCAGGCTGGCGGCCTGGATGTGCAGCGGGGCATGGCCGTTGGCCAGCGCCCATTCGCGCAGGCGACCGGCCTTCTCGTGGCTCATCCCGTCTTCCAGCCAGACCTCTTTCAGCTTGTCGAGCAGGCTTTCCGCCGCCCCCGCCTTGCGCGCGGCGTGCAGCATGGATTCGGGGATGCGGCTGGCGGTGCCGCCGAAATCGGGAATCCAGCCAAGGTAGGGCGTATCGAGCTTGTCGTACATCTCGCCATAGGCCTGCACCGCCGGGTGTCCCGCCCACATCGGCGCGTGGACTTCCACGCCCATCTTCACGTCCAGCTCCTCGGCATAGGGCGCGATCTGCGGCAGCAGCTCCACCGGCAGCGCGAACTGGTAGCGCACCAGCGAAAAGCCCATCTTCTTGGCCGAACGCAGCTGGCGCTTGTGGTATTCCACCAGCGCGGCATCGTCGATCGGCTGCTGGCCGGGCTTGAGGAAACGGTCCGAATTGATTGCGCAGGACACGGGATTGAGGCCCAGCTCGGCCACCAGATCGCGGAACTGCGCGGCGAATTCGTCCGACACGTCGGGAAATTCGCGGAACGACTGGAAGCCGATCACCTCGATGTTCGGCCCCAGCCCGCGCCGGGCGACTTCGCGCAGCAGGCTGTCGAGATCGAACTGGCGGGTGAGCCATTCGTTGGTGAAGGAATAGAGGGTGACGCCGGTCTGCGGGCCGGTGGCGGTGTTCATGGTCGTGTCCTCTCTCAACCTTCGACGCGCAGGCTTTCCACCTGCGGGTTCATTCGCTTCATGCCGGGGATGTAGGGCGGATTGACGTTGATCGTCAGCGCCACCTCGTGCTCGCTGCCGGGGGCCAGCGCGACGCCGGGCAGGATCAGGAAGGCACTGTCGCGCACGAACCAGAAGGTATCGACCTTCTCTCCGTTGTCGCCCATCGGCCAGCGGTTGCCGTCGAATTCCACCTGCGCCTGGGCCAGGTCGACCGGCTGCCCGTCGATCGCCAGGCTGGCAAATTCCACGGTCGAGAACGGCAACGAGCGGTACC
The DNA here is from genome assembly GCA_020446625.1 of Erythrobacter sp. Taxonomy (GTDB): domain Bacteria; phylum Pseudomonadota; class Alphaproteobacteria; order Sphingomonadales; family Sphingomonadaceae; genus Alteraurantiacibacter. Next base: position 4,324 of record JAGREI010000001.1, on the reverse strand, counting down.
ACGGCAGGCGGCAGGCCAGCACCAGGTCACCATCGACCGCGCGCAGCCCCTCTTCACCGATAACCCGTTCAACTGGCAACATAACCCCTCCATCTACGCCCGGCATGATCTGCGCGGCGCATTAATTAGAATTTGTCTTCTAATTTTCTTTACGCGCGGCGTCAAGCGGGCTAAGGGCGTGGTTGAAAATACGAATGGGCGGGGCAGAAATGGCTACCTTTGATTACGTGATCGTGGGCGCAGGCTCGGCTGGCTGCGTGCTTGCCAACCGGTTGAGCGCCGATCCGGCCACGCGCGTGCTGCTGATCGAGGACGGGGGCGACAACCAGCATCCCTTCATCCGCATGGCGGGCGGCTTCGTGAAGATCATGGGCAATCCCGAATATTTCCGCGTCTTCCCGCTGAAGCCGCGCGAGGGGATGCGCCCCGGCATCCACACCTATGGGCGCGGGCTTGGCGGTTCCTCGGCCATCAACGGCACCTGGTATCTGACCGGGATGCCGCAGGACTTCGACAGCTGGGCCGACCTGGGCCTGCCCGGATGGGGCTGGGACGAGATCGCCCGCTGTTACCAGAAGTTCGAGGATTACCGCGAACCCGGCGCCCATCCGGGGCGCGGCAAGGGCGGCGAACTGCAAGTCACCAATTCCACCTACCAGTCCCCGGTGCTCGATGCGCTGGTGGCGGGCTTCGGCACGCAGGGAATGCCCTGGCTCGACGACATTACCACCCCCAACGCGCACGGCGTTGGGCGCAGCCAGTACACCGTCGACCGCAAGGGTGAGCGCGAGAGCGCCTACAAGGCATTCGTCAAGCCGATCCGTGGCCGTCCCAACCTCACCATCGCCATGCATACCGCGGTGAAGCGGGTGCTGTTCGCGGATGGCCGCGCCACCGGCGTGCTGTGCGAAGCGAACGGCGAGGAACTGACCTACAGCGCCGCGCGCGAAGTGATCCTGAGCGCGGGCGTCTACGGCACGCCGCAGCTGTTGCAGCTGTCGGGAATCGGCCCCGGCGCGGCCTTGCAGGAGCTAGGCATTCCGGTGCTGCACGAAGCAGGCGCGGTGGGCCAGAACCTGGCCGATCACCAGAAGTTCGGCGTCTCGTTCGACCTCACCAACCACCCCGGCACCAACCGCGAATTCTTCGGCTGGCGGCTCTATCGCAATGCGCTGCAATACTTCCTCACCGGCACGGGCCACCTGGCCCGCGTGGGGATGCCGCTGACGGGCCTGATCGCCAGCGAAGGTGTGGACCCGGCATGGCCCGATTTCCAGGTCGCCGCCGCGCCCTTCGCCATGCGCACGGTGAACGAGATGGCGGCGCGGCCCGGCAGCCCGCTCACGCCCAATCCCGGCCTCACTTTCTCCGGCTATCACCTGCGCCCGCGCAGCCGCGGCTCGGTAACGCTGACCTCGCCCGATTTCCGCACGCCGCCCACCATCGACGCGGCGATCTGGGCCGATCCCTACGACCAGGCCAAGGCCATCGAGCTGTTCAAGCTGTTCCGCCGGATCGCCCGTTCGGACCCGCTCGAAATGTTCATCGGCAAGGAACGGATGCCCGGTGACGCGGTGCAGGACGACCAGGCCATCGCCGCCGAACTGGCGAAGATGGTGGAAGGCGGCCTGCACGGTGTGGGCACCTGCGCCATGGGCAGCGATCCGGCGACCTCGGTCACCGATGCGCGTTGCCGCGTGCATGGCGTGGGCGCGCTGCGGGTGGTCGACTGTTCGATCATGCCGACGCCGATCTCGGGCAATACCAACGGCCCGGCAATGGCGGTGGCCGAACGCGCGGCCGAGCTGATCCTGGAGGACAGGCTCTAGACGATGCCCGCGCCCAGCCCCACGGCCTTGCGTTCCTGCGCCTTGCGTTCGCGGTACTTGCTGGCGCGATAGGTGGAAAGCCAGTCGATCGCCCCGCCCTGCTCCAGCCGCGCCATGGCCAGGATGGGGCCGACGTCGGTTTCATAGGCCGCGCGCAGGGTGCGGAAGGCGAGCATCACGTCGTTATCCTGCTGCGCCGCGCGCAAGGCATCCCGGTCAACCAACTGGGCGCGGACATGGCATCCGGCGATGGCTTCGGCAGACGACAGCATGGATTCGATCGGATCGGTGACGTTGTGCGACTGGTCGATCATGTAGGCCGGATCGAAGCCGTGCCGCGGATCGGCTTCGGCCTCCGCCAGTTCGTTGAACACCAGGAACAGCTGGTGCGGGTTGATCGAGCCTGAATCGAGGTCGTCGTCGCCGTACTTGCTGTCGTTGAAGTGGAACCCGCCGAGCTTGCCCGCGCGGTGCAGGCGAGCGACGATCTGCTCGATGTTGACGTTGGGCGCATGGTGGCCAAGGTCGACCAGGCACTTGCACTTGTCGCCGAGTTCCTGCGCCGCCATCAGCGAGGAACCCCAGTCGGAGATCACGCTGGAATAGAAGGCGGGTTCGAACATCTTGTGTTCGAGCATCATCTGCCAGTCGTCGGGCAACGCGGCATAGACCTGCGCGGCGGCCTCGACATAGCGATCGAAGCTGCGGCCAAGGTCCTGCTGGCCGGGGAAGTTGGTGCCGTCACCCACCCACACGGTCAGGAGGCTGGAGCCGAGCTGCTTGCCGATTTCGATGCAGTCGATGTTGTGTTCCACGGCCTGCTGTCGCGTGGCTTCCAGCGTGCTGGACAGCGATCCGGTGGCATAGGTCTGCGCCTGGCCCGGCTGATCCTGAAAGGTGTTCGAGTTGACCGCGTCGAAGTGCAGGCCGTAGCTTGCGGCCTCTTCACGCAGCGCGCCGTAGTCTTCCACGCAATCCCACGGGAAGTGCGGGCTGACGCCGGGCGTGGTGCGGCCCAACTGCTGGATGACCGCACAATCCTCCAGCTTCTCGTGGATATTGGTCGGCTCGCCCGCCAGCGGGAACTTGGCGAAGCGTGTGCCACCCCGGCCCGCGCCCCAGCTGGGAACGGCGACTTCCCAGCCCTTGGCCTTGTCGGTCACGGCCTCGATGGCAATCCCGCGCCGTTCGAGCTTGCGTCCTAGCGCGGCGTAATCGTCCTCCAGCGCGGCCATGTTGCGGGCGTTGCTTTCGGCGATCAGGTCAGTCGAAATCGGTGTGGTTTGCATGGTCCTCTCCCCGATCCGACTAGCGCGTGAACGCCTGGACGTTGCCCGCGTCGACGTTGATCATGTTCCCGGTCGACTTTGCGCTCGCTTCGCTGGCCAGCCAATAGGCCGCTTCGGCGATGTCCTCGGGCAGCACGTCGCGCTTCAGCATGGAACGGTTGCGGTAGTGCGCTTCGAGTTCTTCACCGGCGTCGATCTTGTTCGATGCCGCGCGTTCCTTGCGCCAGTCACCGTCCCAGATGCGGCTGCCCTTGATGACCGCATCGGGGTTGACCACGTTGACGCGGATGCCCTCGGGCGCGCCTTCGAGGGCGAGGCAGCGCGCGAGGTGGTTCGCCGCCGCCTTGGCGCTGGCATAGGCGGAGGCTCCCGCAGCGGCAGCCACGGCGTTCTTCGAGCCGATGAACACCACCGAAGTGCCACCCTGTTCCTTCATCACCTTGAGCAAGGGCCAGGCGTGCTTGGCGGTGAGGAAATAGCCCTGCGCCAGCACGTCGAAATTGCGATCCCACAGTTCCACCGTGGTCTGTTCGATGGGGGCGCTGGAGGCGATCCCGGCGTTGGCCACCAGAATATCCAGCCCGCCGAACTCGCGCGCGCATTCGGCAAAGGCGGCGGCGACTTGCGCTTCGTCGGTTACGTCGCAAGTCACGGCGCGCACCACGTCCTTGCCGAACTGCTTGGCGAACCCGGCGCGGACTGTCTCGACCACATCGCCATCGCGGTCCGCCAGCATCACGCAGGCGCCGTCCTTCAGCAGCCGTGCGGCGGTGGCGGCACCGATGCCGCCAGCCCCGCCGGTGACCAGCGCGACCTTGCCGACCATCGGCCTGGGCGCGGGCATCCGTTGCAGCTTGGCTTCCTCGAGCAGCCAGTATTCGATGTCGAAGGCTTCCTGCTCGTCGAGCGCGATGTAATCGCCGATGGCCTCGGCGCCGCGCATCACGTTGATGGCATTGAGGTAAAACTCGCCCGCGATCCGGGCGGTGGCCTTGTCGGTGGCAAACGTCATCCGACCCAGGCCAGGCACCAGCACCACCACCGGGTTGGCATCGCGCATGGCGGGCGAATTGCCGCGCTTGCAGCGCTCGTAGTAGGCGGCATAAAGCGCGCGATAATCGGCCAGGCTATCGGCCAGGTACGTATCGTCGTGCAGCCGCGCCGGATCGAGCACCAGCGGCGCGATCTTGGTGCGCAGGAAGTGAT
>JAGREI010000302.1 GCA_020446625.1 Erythrobacter sp. | reverse complement strand
GTCAGGCCGACCGAGGCGATCTGCGGGTGGCAGTAGGTGCAGCCCGGAATGGCAGAACGGTCGAGCGGGTGCGGGTGCACGTCCTTGTTGCCCAGCTCCTTGGCGATCGCTTCGGCGGTTGTGACGCCTTCGTGGCTCGCCTTGTGCGCCAGCCAGGGACCGGGTGTGCAGTCACCGATGGCCCACAGGCCCTTCGACCTGGTGCGGCCATAGGGATCGATCTGGATGAAGCCGCGGTCCATGTCGGCCAGCTTCTCGATCCCGATGTTCTCGGTGTTGGGCACGATGCCGATGGCGACGATGCAGTGGGTGAATTCGTGCTCGGTTACCTTGCCGTCCTTGGGCTTGATCCTTGCACTCACCCCCTTGCCGGTCACCTTCAGCTCTTCCACGCCGGCGCCGGTCAGGATCGTCATGCCCTGCTTGGTCAGGCTTTTTTCGAGGAAGGCAGAGACGTCCTTGTCTTCCACCGGCACCACCCGGTCGAGCATCTCCACCACGGTTACGTCGCAGCCCATGTCGTTGTAGAAGCTGGCGAATTCGATGCCGATCGCGCCAGAGCCGATCACCAGCAGCTTCTTGGGCATTTCCTTGGGGGTCATGGCGTGGCGATAGGTCCACACCTTGTCGCCGTCCGCCTTGGCAAACGGCAGGTCACGCGCGCGGGCGCCGGTGGCGACGATCACGTGCTTCGCGGTCAGCTTCTCCTCACCCTTCTCGCCCTTCACCGTCAGGCTGGTGGGGCCGGTCAGCGTGCCTTCGCCCATGTGGACGGTGATCTTGTTCTTCTTCATCAGGTGGGTGACGCCCGCGTTCAGCTGCTTGGCCACCCCGCGGCTGCGCGCGACCACGGCTTCGAGGTCAGCCTCGATGGCACCGGCGATCTTGAGGCCATAGTCCTTGGCGTGCTGGGCATAGTGCAGGATCTCGGCAGACCGCAGCAGCGCCTTGGTGGGGATGCAGCCCCAGTTGAGGCAGATACCGCCCAGCAGTTCGCGTTCGACGATGGCGGTCTTGAGGCCCAGCTGCGCGCAGCGGATCGCCGCGACATAGCCGCCGGGGCCGGAACCGAGAACGATGACGTCGTAGTTGGTGTCAGCCATGGTAAGTCCTGTTTTCAATGCTTTGCTTACAAGGTGTGACAGGTGTTACACTGTCCTGGAGAGAAAAAGCGGAATGGGCGAGAACGCGCAGCAAGGCGGCGTTCCCGGCAGGCAAGCTGGCGTTGATCATGGCGCCAGCTGAGCGGGCAGCACCGCTGTAGGACAGCGCGCCGATCATTCCGCATCCACCGGGCGCGGGTTGCCGTGATCGTCCACCGCGACGAAGGTGAAACGGGCGCAGGTGACCATCTCGTCCTGCTCCTGGTGGCGCGGGCGGCGCCAGGCTTCGGTCTGGATCACCATGCTGGTGCGGCCCACCTTCACCAGTTCGGCATAGACCGAAACCTCGTCGCCCACCTTCACCGGCTTGCGGAATTCCATCGCGTCCACCGACACCGTGACCGCCCGCCCCTTGGCCCGGCGCGCGGCGACCAGGCCGCTGCCCGAATCCATCAGGCTGAGCAGCCAGCCGCCGAAGATATCGCCATAGGCATTGGCATCGGCGGGAAAGGCGACGACGCGGATGGCGGGTTCACGGTGCGTGCTCATGGGTCAGCCTGCCAGCAGTTCGATGGTGTCATCCCTGACCCAGCCCGAATGGCAGGGGCCATCATAGTCCTGCACCGATGCGACCGGCGAAGCGGTGCCGCAATCGGGCTCGTCATCGGGTGCGGGATAGACGATGCCGGTATAGCCATTGGCGTTCTCGCACATGAATACCGGCTGCTGCTGGCCGATGCGGTCGACTTGGCTGCCTTCGTCGCCGGGGGCGCTGTAGACCGGCGTGTCCTCGCCAATCGCCATGCCATAGCTGCCGCATGCGTCGAGATCCGGCCCGTCCATGCCGATCCGGACGACGCGAAGCTGGATCGCATCGGGCGTGGGGGCATCCGCGGACGGTTCAGCCGCGGGAGCATCCGCTTCGTCGGCGGCAGGCGAACAGGCTGCCAGCGCCAGCGTCATGACGCCAGCACCCAGCAGCGCACGGATCACGCCACCAGTCCCAGCGGGGCCTCGACCAGTTCCTTGAACGCCTTCATCAACTGCGCCCCATCCGCCCCGTCGATGGCGCGGTGATCGAAGCTGCCGGTGGCGCTCATCACCGAGGCGATGGCGAGCGCGCCGTCGACCACGTAGGGACGCTGGTCACCCGCGCCGATGGCCATGATCATGCCCTGCGGCGGGTTGATGACGGCTTCGAACTGCTTGATCCCGAACATGCCCATGTTCGAAAGGCTGGCGGTACCGCCCTGGAACTCGTGCGGGGCCAGCTTGCCTTCCTTGGCGCGCCCGGCAAGGTCCTTCATCTCGGTGCTGATCTTGCTCACCGACTTGGCACCGGCGTCAGTGATGATCGGGGTGATCAGGCCGTTGGGGATGCTGACTGCCACCGACACATCGGCGCGGCTGAACTTCAGCATGGTATCGCCCGCGAACTGCACGTTGCAGGCAGGCACCAGCTCCAGCGACTTGCCCAGCGCCTTGATCAAGAGGTCGTTGACGCTGAGCTTCACGCCCTGCCCTTCCAGCGCGGCGTTCAACTCGCCGCGCAGCTTCAGCAGCGCATCGAGGCGAATGTCCACCGTCAGGTAGATGTGCGGCACGGTCTGCTTCGATTCGGTCAGGCGCTTGGCGATGACCTTGCGCATGGTGGAAAGCTTCTCGACCTCGTGCGGGATGCCGAAATCCTGCGCCGCGACCGGCGTGGGTGCGGGCGCAGCGGGCGTTGCTGCCGGAGCGGCAGCCGGAGCTGCCGCGGGTGCGGCGCCGGGTTGCGCATTCTCCACGTCGGCCTTGACGATGCGGCCGTTGGGGCCAGAACCCTGCACACCGGCAAGGTCGATCCCCTTCTGCGCGGCGATCCGCTTGGCCAGCGGCGAAGCGATCACGCGGTCGCCCGCAGCGGCGGGAGCAGCAGGCGCGGCAGGAGCGGGGGCAGCCGCAGGAGCGGGTTTGGCTTCGGGTGCAGCGGCAGGAGCCGGTGCAGCAGCAGCGGCAGGTGCAGCAGCGGCAGGCGCAGCGGCGCTGGCGTCCTCGCCTTCCTCGGCCAGGATCGCGATCAGCGCATTGACCTTGACGCCTTCGGTGCCGGCCGGAACGACGATCTTGGCGACCG
>JAGREI010000301.1 GCA_020446625.1 Erythrobacter sp. | reverse complement strand
CTGCTGTGCGTGTCGGACAAGCCGCTGCACGGCGAGATCAAGCTGCCGGGGCAGGCCAACGCCTTCTACGAACGCTCGATCAGCCAGCACCTGCGCATCGGCATCGAGACGATCAACCTGCTGCGCCAGGAAGGTGACAGCCTGCACAGCCGCAAGCTGCGCAGCTTCGACGAACCCCCCCTGCGGTAACTGCCTAACCGTTAGAGCGAACGCACCCGTCCGCACACCGGCACGGCCAGGTCGCCACGGGCGACATAGCCTTCCAGCAGGTCGATATCGAAACCGGCCATGGTGGTGCCGCGCGCGGCGGCCTGGGCGAACACCGAGAACCCGTCACCACCCCCGGCCAGGAAGCTGGGAGTGATCACCTTGTAGCTGCGCGCAGGGTCGATTGGTGCGCCGTCGAGCATAATGGCCGAGATGCGCTGTCCCACCGGGGCCGCACGGTCGACGCGATAGGTCATGTTGGCGGAAGGGATCAGCAGCGACGGGCAGGTGCGCACCTGTCCGTCGATCTCGCACCATTGCTGTTCGAGCAGGGCCTTCAGCTCCTCCCCGGTCATTTCAAGAACGACGATGCCATTGCCGAAGGGCGACATGGCCACCAGTTCGCCATAGGAGAGCACGCCGTCGTCAGCCCCCGTCAGATCGGTGCGCACGCCGCCCGAATTGACGAAGGCGAGGTCCACCGCGTCTTCGCCCATGGTGGCGCGACCGCCGACCAGGTAGCTGTCCGCCACCAGTTCCTGCGCCGGGGAATCGAGGCAATCCTCACCGTGTTCGCCGCTGTCGTGGATCGCGCCCACCTGGCGGTTGGCAACCGGCCCGGCAGCCTCGGCATAGCGCGCCACCAGCGCGGCGATTGCGGGGTCGGCCGTGCCGCTTTGCAGCACCGGCACGTTGACGCCGTTGGCGGCCAGCACCTGATCGTTGGCGTGGTCGATCACCATCTCGATGTCGGTCACGAAACCGCCGTAACGCCCGGCAGAGGTCAGCAGCAGCGGCGATCCGTCGGGGCGGATCACGTCGCAGACATAGGACTGGTGCGTGTGGCCCGAAATCACCACCGAGATCGCCGGATCGAGCGCCTCGACGATCGGCACGATCGCGCCCGACAGGCCGGGGCAGCCCGACAGGTTGTAGCGCGGATCGACGTCCGCGCCTTCGTGGATCAGCAGCACCACGGCATCGGCGCCGTCCATGCGCAGCTGCTGCGCCAGGTCATTGGCGGTTTCCGCCTCGTCGAGGAATTCATAGCCATCGGTGGCCGATGCCGCGACCAGGTTGGCGGTGCCTTCCAGCGTCAGCCCGATGAAGCCGATGGTGGCACCATCGATTTCGCGCGTCATGGTGGCGGGCAGCAGTGTCTCGCCAAAGGGGTCGACCACGTTGCCGGCGAGGTAGGTGAACTGCGCGCCGGTGAAGGGATCGAGCGCGCAGGGCTGACGGCGGGTGAACTGCGCGCAGCCGCCGTGCTGCATCCGCCGCAGCTCGTCCACGCCGCGGTCGAATTCGTGGTTGCCGACCGAGGCGATCTCCAGCCCCATCTGCGACAGCGCGCGGATGGTCGGTTCGTCGAGGAACAGCGAAGACGCGAGCGGGCTGGCGCCGATCAGGTCGCCCGCCGCCACGGTCACCGAATTGGCGCGCCGCAGGCTGGCGAGCGTGGCCGCCAGTTGCGCCGCCCCGCCCAGCCGCTCGCTGCGATCCACCCCGCCATCGGCATAGCGGGTGGGCGAAAGCGGCGTTTCGAGGTTACCGTGGAAATCGTTGATCGCCAGCAGCTGCACCCGCGCGCGCTGCGGGATCGCGGCTTCGGGTGCGCTTGAGCCCGCCGTCATGCAGGCGGACAGCGAGAGCGAGGCGAACAGGGCGGCGGCAAGGCGAAGTTTCATGTGCATGTCCTAGCCCGGCAGCGGGGCAAAAAGAAAGGCGGCGGCACCCTTTCGAATGCCGCCGCCCTTATTGGTCATCGTTGTCCGATGTCTCAGAATTGGTAGCTGAGACCGATCTTCAGGCGCCACACCGACGAGCTGACGTTGATCTGGTTGTCGCTGTCGATGTCGGAGTTGAAGGCCGTGAAGATATAACGACCGGCCGAGTCCACCCCGCTCACCGTGGCAACGTCCTGGCGACCTGCGAAATCCCGGCGATTCTGGATGTTCCAGCCCGAGTCGAGGAAGTTCAGGAAGTTGTCGAAGGTGGCGAACAGGCGGATGCTGTCGTCGTAGGCACCAGCCCACGAACCCGGACCGGGGATTTCCTGCGAAATCGACAGATCCATGTCGTAATACCAGTCGTTCGAGCAGGTATTGCGGGCGATCGAAGTACCCAGGTAGTTGCGGGCACAGCCCAGCGCACTGGCATAGTCCACCAGCGACTGCACCGCCGTCATGTTCGAAGTCGGCGCAATGTTGGGATCGGTGATCCCGGTCGGCAGGTAAGCCAGCGCGTTTTCGAAGCCCGAAGCACTATCGTTGAAGATACCGCCACCGGTGAAGGTCAGGCTGTAGGGACGGCCCGAACGCGCCACGAAGGTGATGCCCAGGCGGCTGCTCAGATCGTCGAAGAACTCCTCGCGGAAGCTCAGCTGGGCAGCGATGTTGTGCTTGCTCGAGTAGAAGCCCCGCGAAGCGTCGGGGTTCTGCCGGTCGAACGCGGCCGTGAGGTCGTAGTTCGAACCCGCGGTCGAGCTGTACATGTTCCGCCGGTCACGCGCTGCGGTGTACGAATAACCGAAGCTGAAGAACGTCGAACCGCCATCGGTGAACACCCCGCCGTCGAAGGTCTTCGACAGGATGAACGACGCGATCTGGCTGTTGAAGCTGTCGGCGTTGATCAGTTGCAGTTCGTCGTCACGGCTGGTGCCGAAGCAGGCCGAAGTCACGCCCGACCAGATCGGCGTGGGCGTCAGGTCGGTCAGCGTGGCATCGCAGTTGGTCCGCGTCGGGTCGATCGCCTGATAGATCGGGCGACCGTCGATCGTGTAACCCGCCAGGCCGGTACGGATGTCCGGGGTCTGCGACAGGTCGACGATCGTCAGCGGGTTGCGCATGTGGCTGTAGATGTAGTCGAGGTTGACGTTCCAGCCGCTGAAGAACCCGGTAGGCGCGAAGTCCAGACCGCTGGAGAAGCCGATGTTGGCACGCCACACCGAAGGCATGGTGATGTTCTGGTTGATCGACTGGGTATCGCCCAGGCCGGCTGCCGCACTGGCGCTGGCCGATGCCTGGAAGCAGCTGGGAACGCCGGTGAACTGGCCGTTCACCACCACGTCGATCGGGCCGGCCGGGCAGGCGCTGTCAGCCGTGCTGCCGCTGGCGAAGCCGCGACCGTCGTTCTGGAAGGCGTTGCCGAACCACACCAGCGGATCGCCGCCCGAGAACACGCCCACGCCGCCGCGCAGCTGCGGGCCGGTGAACACGGCGAAATCGTCCATGTCCCAGGTCAGCGATGCGCGCGGCATCACCAGCGGGTCGAGGTCGGAGAAGCCGTAGGCGTTGGAGAAGCCGTAGCGGGTGACGAAGTTGGGGTTTTCCGCCGGAGCGCCGCCGTCGTACCAGTCAACACGCACGCCCAGCACGGCGCTGAGCTGGCTGTTGATGGTCCAGTCGTCCTGCGCATAGAGCGAGTAGATCGACCGGCTGAAGGCCGCCGCCGCGTCACGAACGTTGCCGGTGGCGCTGAAGTTGCCTTCGGCACCCACCGCCTGGCCAGCCACGATCTGGGCCGCCGTCGGGTTGGTACGGGTGCCGTTCGACAGGATGCCGTTACGCAGGTTGTCGAGGCTGCTGAAATACAGCGTGCCGGTGGCGTTCTGCACGAACAGGTTGAACAGGTCCGCATGGTTCAGCTCGAAGCCGAACTTCAAGCTGTGGCTGTCCAGCTCGTACCGCGCCAGGAAGCGGAAGGCATCGAGATCGGTTTGCAGATCGTTGGCCGAGCGCGAGAAGCCCGGACCAGCGAGCAGCTGGCCGCTGTTGCCGTTGTTGGTGACGGCCACGATGATGCGCGGAATCGGATTGGCATCCTGCGCCTCGCCGCCACCGATAGGGTTCTGCAAGTCCTGGATTTCCGAACGCGAGTAACGGATCTCGGTCGAGAGCCGATCGGTCCACTGCGAGTACAGGCGACCCGAGAAGTAGTTCGATTCGGTGCCGCTGAGGTAGAAGGTGTTCTCCCCGGTGATGCGGCCGTTGGTGGAGCTGGTGCTGAAGTCGTCAGCACGGGTGCTGGCTTCTTCAAGGCGCTGGTAGGTCAGTTCCAGGCGGTGATCGTCGTTCACCTGCCAGTCGAGACGAGCGAAATAGCGATCGTTCGAGAACGGACGGCTGGTAACCAGCGGGCCGGTTTCGATGCCATAGATCGAGCTGAGGATGTCCGAGAATTCGTTGAAGTCAGCAACGGTCACCGAAGCCAGTTCGTTCGGATAACCGGCGCCGCTGGGGCCGTCGTCCTGCGACTGGCCGGCTTCCTGGTGCTCGTAGGCGCCGAAGAAGAACAGGCGATCGGGGATGATCGGGCCGCTGATCCAGGCACCCCAACGCTTGTCGGGTTCGATCGGAGCGACGGCACGGGCACCCAGGTTGCTGCCGCGCATGCCGCTGTCCGAATATTCGAAGAAGGCACCGCCGTGCAGCTGGCTGCCGCCCGAACGCGTCACCACGTTGATGGCGCAGCCGGTGAAGTTGCCGAATTCGACGTCGAACGGGGCGAACTGCACCTGCGTTTCGCGGATCGCGTCATAAGGCAGCGGGGTGGAGCTGCGGCTGGAGAAGCCGGTGTCGTTCAGGCCGTAGGTGTCGCCCTGGCTGATACCGTCGACGGTGAAGGCGTTGCCGCGATCGTTGCCACCCAGGCACGAAATGCGGTCCTGGCCCGAACCGCCATCGTCGCGGTCGAGGCTGACGCGCGGATCGATGCGGATGATGTCGCGAATGTCGCGGTTGAAGCTGGGCGCAGCGGCCAGCAGTTCGCCCGAGAAGCTGGTGCCGGGGCCGACGTCGGCCTGGCTCAGCTGCACGCGGGCTGCGGTAACGACGATCACGCCGCCGCCGCTGGAGAGCGAGAAGGAAAGGTCGGTGGAACCTTGCAGCGAGGTCATCACGCCATCGATGGTCTGGCCTTCGAAGCCATCGGCATCGGCGGTGATGGTGTAGGGACCGCCGGTGATCAGGCCGCTGACGGCGAAGCCGCCGCCGTTGCCGGTCATCACCGTGCGCGAGGTGCCGGTGCGGGTGTCGGTCACGGTTACCGCGGCGCCGGCAATCGGCGCGCCCTGCGCATCCGAAACAGTGCCCTGCACGCTGGTGGTGATCTGCTGTGCATAGGCAGCTTGCGGCGCGGCGGTGGCGGCAACGACGCTGACCACGCTCGCCGCAAGGAGATATCTGATTTTCATGTCCGGAGGGTCCTCATTGAAATGCCCGCCTTCCCGCCCCTGGGAAGGCGATCACTGCGGTGGGTTTCTAGCAAGGCAGAGACATTTCAGAAGTATGACAACGGGCAGAATCATGGTCATAAGAAGAACACCAACAGCCGTGTTAGTTGGTTTCCACCGCAACCGTTGCTGCGCTGCAACACATAAAGAGGGGTCACCCCCCGTTCGTTCCGGTTTGCAGGCCCGCGCGGAACCGAATCAGCGAATCGGTTCGGCCCGATCAGAGCGACACAGGCCAGCCCGATTTCGCGCAGCCGCTTTTGCAGGAATTCGTGCGCGGTGATCGGCGGTTGCGGCACTTCGCCCGGCGCGACGCATTGCGGCAGGGCCTCGATCAGGAAATCGGGGCGGAAGTGCAGGAAGAACGGCATCGAATAGCGCGAATGCCGCGCCCGCTCGCTGCTGGGGTTTACCACCCGGTGGGTGGTGGAGCGCAGCCGCGAGTTCGTCAGCCGGTCGAGCATGTCCCCGATGTTCACCGCCAGCGCGCCCTTGGGCGGGGAAACGTTCAGCCATTCGCCCTGCTTGTTGAGCAGTTGCAGGCCCGCCTCCTCTGCCCCAAGCAGCAGGGTGATGGTGTTGATGTCGCCATGCGCGGCGGCGCGGATCGCACCCTCCGGCGCGTCGGCGGGCAGCGGCGGGTAATGTAGCAGCCGCATCACCGAATTGCCGTCCTTCACCGTGTCGACGAAGTAGTCGGGCGCCAGGCCCAGGTGCATGGCGATGGCGGTGAGGATGCGCCCGCCTGCCTTCTCGAACTCGAGATAGAGCTGCTCGAAAGTCTCGCGGAAACCGGGCAGTTCGGCGGGCCAGACGTTGGGCGCCATGAAGGCAGCCAGCCGATGGCCTGCGGGCAAGGTGCGGCCGACGTGCCAGAATTCCTTCAGGTCGTGCACCTTGGCATCCTTGGCGATCTCGGTGCCGAAAGCGGTATAGCCGCGCGCGCCGCCGCCGCCGGGAATGTGATAGCCGCGCTTCACTTCCTCGGGCAGCGCGAAGAAGGCCTTGGCCATGTCCTCTGCCTGGTCGATCAGGTCTTGCGGGATGCCGTGATCGCGCACCACGGCAAAGCCGTATTCACCGAAGCTGCGGCCAAGTTCGTCGGAAATCTCTTCCAGCGGGCGGGCGAGCGAGATGGAGGCAACGGGCATTTTGCAGGAATCCTAAAGCGGCAGGAACAGCCCGGCCAGCGCCGCGCTCATCAGGTTGGACAGCGAACCGGCTGCCAGCGCCTTCAATCCCAGCTTGGCGATCACCGGTCTTTGATTGGGCGCAAGGCCGCCGGTCACCGCCATCTGGATGGCGATCGAGCTGAAATTGGCAAAGCCGCACAGGGCAAAGGTGATGATCGCCTGCGCGCGGGGGCCGAGCGAGCCGGCGTCCAGCGCGCCGAGGTCGATGAAGGCGACGAATTCGTTGA
>JAGREI010000300.1 GCA_020446625.1 Erythrobacter sp. | reverse complement strand
GCGCTGGATCACCCGCTGGAAGCCCGCGGTGGGCTGCGGGTCGGCGTCCTCGTCGGTCTTCAGCGACTGGTATTCTTGGTCGAGATACTGGCGCACCACGTTGCCCAGTTCCTCGGTATCCACGCCGCAGGCGGTCATCACCTCGCCCGCGTCGGGATCGTCGACCAAGGCCAGCAGCAGGTGTTCGAGCGTGGCGTATTCGTGCGCCCGGTCGATCGCGTGCTGGATCGCGGTGTGGAGGGTCTTTTCGAGGTTCTGCGCGAAACTGGGCATTGTCGTCCTTGGTCGGTCAGGCCGGGATGAGCGGCAGCATGGAGGCTGCGCCCCTGTTGGTGAATATGGCCCTAACGCGGGCTACGGAATTGACGTCAGTCCGTCTGACGCCCTTGCTTGATACCGATATGGTGCGCCGCTGCGCGAATGCGAGGGGGTGGGCTGGGAGCCGGGGGGCTGGCCGCGCCCGCCGCATCAATCGCTGGCCTTGGGTTTGAACAGCGCATCGGCAAACTTGCGGTGCGCATCGGCCTTCGCGTGGTGCGCCTTGACGCGCGCGATCTCGGCTTCGAGCAGTGCCACCCGCTCCATCAACTCGTCCTGCGAATAGGTATCGAGGCTTTCGGCGGAAAGCTGGGCCGCGGCATCGGAACGCCTCCGGGGACGATCGTCGTCTTCCATTGCAGTGCAACATTCGCACACCCGTGCTTGCTGTCAATGGTGGCCCCGCTTAGGACTGTGAATGTGCAGCGCCAGTGTGGCGTATTTGGCGCGCAACAGGAGGGGACGGGTGGGCGATACCTTGCCTGCCACCATGCAGGTGGTCGAAATCAGCGAACCGGGCGGGCCTGACGTGCTGCGCCTGGCCACGCGCGCCTTGCCGCAGCCGGGCAAGGGCGAAGTGCTGGTGCGCGTCAGCCATGCCGGGGTGAACCGGCCCGATTGCCTGCAACGCGCGGGGGCCTATCCGCCGCCGCCGGGCGCATCGGACTTGCCGGGGCTGGAGATTGCGGGCGAAGTCGTCTCGCTGGGCGAAGGCGTCGATCCCGCCGAACTGGGGCGCAAGGTCTGCGCGCTCACCAACGGCGGCGGCTATGCCCAGTACTGCATTGCCCGGCCCGAACATTGCCTGCCGGTGCCCCACGGCCTGTCGCTGGCCGAAGCTGCCGCCTTGCCCGAAACGCTGTTTACCGTCTGGCACAACCTGTTCCAGCGCGGCTATGCCCGCGATGGCGAGACGGTGCTGATCCACGGCGGCACCAGCGGCATCGGCACCATGGCGACAATGCTCGCCAAGCTGTTCGGGCTGACCGTGATTGCCACCTGCGGGTCTGACGACAAGTGCGCGGCATCGCGTGCGGTGGGGGCGGACCTCGCGATCAATTACAAGACCGCCGATTTCGTCGAGGCCGCACGCGACTTCACCGAAGGGCGCGGGGTCGACGTGGTGCTCGACGTGGTTTCGGGCAGCTATACCCAGCGCAACCTCGATGCCCTGGCCGAGGATGGGCGACTGGTGGTGATCGCCGGCCTGGGCGGGGCGATGTCCGAGATCAACGTGGCCAAGCTGATGCGGCGGCGCCTGACGCTGACCGGCTCCACGCTGCGCCCGCGCGCCAACGTGTTCAAGGGCCTGCTGGCGGACGAGATCTTCCGCGAGGTCTGGCCGCTGGTCGAAACGGGCGAGCTGCGCCCGGTGATGGACCGCACCTTTCCCATGGCAGACGCCGCCAAGGCCCACGCCCGCATCGAAGCGGGCGAACACGTGGGCAAGATCGTTCTCGACATTGCTGGAGCATCCGAATGACCGTCAATTCCGCCGCGCAACGCACCACCCGCGCCGCGCTCTACGCCCATGCCGATGCCTATCTCGATGCGCTGGCGGCGAAGGATGTGTCGCGCCTGCCCTGGGCCGAGCATGTCGTCTTCACTGAGAACAACGTGCAACTGGCGCTGGGCGACGGGCTGTGGAACACGGTCGACGCCGTTCCGCGCGACTATGACCTGAAGGCAGCCGACGTCGATAGGGGCGAGGTCTGCTGGTTCGGTCACGTGGTCGAAGGGCCGGATACTTCGGTGATGTGCCTGCGGCTGAAAGTGGTGGCGGATCGCATTGCCGAGGTGGAGACGATCGTCTGCCGCCCGCACGAGCTTGGCCCCTTCCCCGAAGTCGACCCGGCGCGTCGTCCGCGCCCCGTGCTGCTGGAGGACGTGCCCGAACAGCGCCGCGTCGGCCGCGAGCGCGTGATCAGCATGGCCGACGGCTATTTCGACACGCTGCAATTGAACGACGGCACGCTGTTCACTCACTTCACCGACGATTGCGACCGCATCGAGAACGGCTTGCAGACCACCCGGACGCAGATCGAAGGCTATCCCATCGCCGCCATGGGCTGTGCCGACCAGTTCCGCCTGGGCCAGTACAAGTACGACGACCGGCTGCGTGACCGGCGTTATCCGCTGGTCGACGAGGAGAAGGGCCTGGTGCTCGCCGCCGGGTTCATCGACCATGCCGGCAAGCTGATCGACCTCACCTGGACCGACGGCAGCCAGCACAAGTCGATCTTCCACTTCCCGCACAGCTTCGTCCTGCTCGAACTGTTCAAGGTGATCGATGGCAAGCTGGCGGCGGTGGAGGCGGTGTTCGTCACCGTGCCTTACAACATGCCGAGCCCGTGGATCGCGCCGCAGCCTTACGTGGTGCGCTGACTCCTAACCGTCACACTGTCGTCGAACTGCCGCGCCGCTGAGGTGCTGCTGTCATATTCGCGTCCCATAGGCCCCTAACCAGACACCTGTAACCAGGCAGGGGCAGCAAGGGACGCGAGCGGCACATGCTGGGCAGATTCCTCGACGGCGAATTCGGCAACAGTGGCGGGGTGACGAGCTTTCCGGACTTCCGGCAGCATAGGCCCAGCGTGCCCGAGCCGCGCCAGCGCGAGCGGCGCAAGTATCGCACGGTGTGGATCAGCGACGTCCACCTCGGCACGCGCGGGTGCAATGCCGACCTGCTGATCGACTTCCTCGATTCGGTCGACAGCGAAACGATGTACCTGGTGGGTGACATCATCGACGGCTGGCGGCTGAAAAGGAAGTTCTACTGGCCCGCCACGCACAACGACATCGTCTGGCGGCTGCTGAAGCGCGCGCGGCGCGGCACGCGGATCGTCTATATTCCCGGCAACCACGACGAAATGTTCCGCCAGTTCAGCGGCCTTTCCTTCGGCGGCATCGAGATCCGCCGCGCTGCCTTCCACGATACCGCCGATGGCCGCCGCCTGATGGTGCTGCACGGCGACGAGTTCGACGCGGTGATGCTCTCGCACCGCTGGCTCGCCTTCGTGGGGGATGCGGCCTATCACTTCCTGATGGGGCTGAACCGCTGGGTGAACGCCCTGCGCAACCGTTTCGACCTGCCCTACTGGTCGCTTTCCAAGATGGCCAAGCACAAGGTCAAGAACGCGGTCGAGTTCATCGGCAAGTACGAGGAAGTGGTTGCCCGCGCCGCTGCCGAACGCGGGGTGGACGGGGTGGTCTGCGGCCATATCCACACCGCCGAACAGCGCCTGTTCGTGCATGACGGCAAGCGCGTCGAATACTGGAACGATGGCGACTGGGTGGAGGGCTGCAACGCGCTGGTGGAGCATTTCGACGGCCGCATGGAGATCCTGCACTGGCCCGAGGAAATGGCGCGCCGTGACAGTGCGGAGCCCGACCAGCGGCAACTGGCGGTGGCAGAAGCGGCCTGATGCGGATCGCGATCGTTACCGATGCCTGGCACCCGCAGGTCAACGGCGTGGTGCGGACCCTGACCGAGGTTGTCAGCGAAATGCGCGGCTGCGGCCACCTGGTGGAGGTGATCTCGCCCGACCAGTTCCGCTCGCTGCCCGCGCCCAGCTATCCCGAGATCCGGCTGGCGCTGGCGAGCGCGGGCAAGTTGGGGCGGCGGCTGGCCCGGTTCGCGCCCGATACCATTCACATTGCCACCGAAGGTCCGCTCGGCTGGGCGGCGCGGCGGCATTGCCTGCGGCGGAACCTGCCGTTCACCACCGCCTATCACACCCAGTTTCCCGACTACATGGCGCGCCGCACGGGTCTGCCCGCCAGCCTGTTCTGGCCCTTCATCCGTCGCTTCCATGCTCCGGCGGCGCGCACCATGGTGGCGACCGCAACGATCAGCCAGCAGCTGCGCGAACAGGGCGTGGGACCGCTGCACCACTGGAGCCGGGGCGTGGACATGGCCACGTTCCACCCCGACCATCCGCCGCCCGACCTGTTCTTCCAGCTGCCACGCCCGATCCAGCTCTATGTCGGGCGCGTGGCGGTGGAGAAGAACATCGAGGCCTTCCTCGGCAACAGTCACCCCGGATCGAAGGTGGTGGTGGGCCAGGGCCCGGCACTGGCCCGGCTGCGGGGGCAGTTTCCCGAGGCGCATTTCCTGGGGGCGCGCAGCGGCGAGGAACTGGCCGCCTGCTACGCTGCGGCTGACGTGTTCGTCTTTCCCAGTCGCACCGATACCTTCGGGCTGGTGATGATCGAGGCGCTGGCCTGCGGCACTCCGGTGGCGGCCTATCCGGTGCCGGGGCCGCTCGACGTGCTCGACCCCGACAGCGGCGCCATGGCCGAACGGCTGGAAGAGGCAATCGCCGCCGCCTTGCGGCTCGACCGGGCCCAATGCCACCGCGTGGGGCGCGGCTTCAGCTGGAGCGCGAGCGCCCGGCAATTCCTTGATGGACTGGCGCCGATCGCGCAGGAATCCGCGCACCCCTTGCTCGCCCAGGCCCCGGCCTGAAGCGAATCCTTGCCGTAGGGACCGAAAACCTCTACATCGCCAGGCGCAACGGCCGCTCCGCGAGGGGCGGCCCTTTTATTTTCATTCGGGAGAACCCACGTGGCTGACCAGCCCCATTCCCTGCAACCCCGGCCCCTGATGCCGCACGCGACCGCCAGCTGGCTGGTGGACAATACCGCGCTGAGCTTTTCGCAGATTGCCGATTTCTGCGGCCTCCACATCCTCGAAGTCCAGGCCATGGCCGACGACCTCGCCGGCGCCAAGTACACCGGCCGCGATCCGGTCCACTCGGGCGAACTGACTCACGCCGAGATCGAGCGCGGGCAGGCCGATCCCAAGTACCGGCTGGTGATGCAGAAGGCTCCGGTCGACGTCAGCCGCACCAAGGGCCCGCGCT
>JAGREI010000299.1 GCA_020446625.1 Erythrobacter sp. | reverse complement strand
CGCCGCGTGGCGGTCTACGACAAGGACCGCGAGGGCCACTACAACCTGATTTCCGCGCTGCACAAGGCGGTGCGCGGCAGCGATCCGCAAGCCGCGCTCTACTACATGGCGCGGATGCTGGTGGCAGGCGAGGAACCGCTGTTCGTCGCCCGGCGGCTGGTGCGCATGGCGGTGGAGGACATTGGGCTTGCCGATCCGCAGGCGCTGACCCAATGCATGGCGGCGAAGGACGCCTACCAGTTCCTGGGCAGCCCTGAAGGCGAGCTGGCGCTGGTTCAGGCCTGCCTCTACCTCGCTACGGCCCCCAAATCGAACGCTGCATACAAGGCGCAGAAGGCCGCCTTCGCCAGCGCCCGCGACACCGGCAGCCTGATGCCGCCGATGAACATCGTCAACGCGCCGACCAAGCTGATGAAGCAGGCGGGCTTCGGCGCGGGCTACACCTACGATCACGACGCGGCAGAGGGCTTTTCAGGCGATAACTACTGGCCCGAAGACATGGCTCCGCAGACCTTCTACGAGCCGGTCGAACGCGGGTTCGAACGCGAGATCAGGAAGCGGCTGGATTACTGGGACAAGCTGCGCGCCGAACGCGGTGGTTAGACGCTTCTCTCACTTCATCAGCATCGACTGGTCGGGCGCGAAGGGTTCGCACCACCGCTCCATCGCCATGGCCGTGGCCGATGCGGCGGGCGGGCCGCCGGTGCTGGTGCAGCGGCCACGCGGCTGGTCGCGCGCCGAGATCCTCGCCGTACTGCGAGACGAATTGCCGCGCGACAGCTTCGTGGGCGTCGACCTGGGCGTGTCGCTGCCCTTCGTCGATTGCGGCGGGTTCTTTCCCGGCTTTGCTGACAGCCCGCCCGATGCCAAATCCCTTTGGGCCATGGTCGAACGCCTGTGCGCCGAAGACGAGCACCTGTCCGCCGGCAGCTTCGTCGCGCACCCCGACCTGGGCGAATATTTCCTCCATGGCGACCGGCGCGGCGCGCAGTTCGGCTGCGACGGGGCCAGTCACCGGAACGGGCGCCTGCGCGTGACCGAGCACGCCCAGGCCGCCAACGGCCTGCGCCCCACCAGTAATTTCAAGCTGGTGGGCGCCAGCCAGGTGGGCAAGTCCAGCCTGACAGGGATGCGGGTGTTGCACGCGCTGCGCGGCCATGTGGCGGTCTGGCCGATCGATCCCTTGCCAGCGTCAGGCCCGGTGCTTGCGGAGATCTACACCTCGATTGCCGCGCTGGCCGCTGGGCGCACCGCCGCCACGGCCAAGATCAAGACCCGCGAGGAACTGGATACGGCGCTGCTGGCGCTGGGCAGCCCGCCGCTGGGCGGCAAGGGCAAGATTGATGACCACTCATCCGACGCCCTGCTGACGGCGGCCTGGATGCGCGCCAACGCGCACCGGGCGCAGTTCTGGTCGCCGGGCGGGATGACGCCTGCCATCGCGCGAACCGAAGGCTGGACCTTTGGCGTACCCTGACGCCTGACCGGCCCGAATATTTTCTTCCCCGCCTGACCCGGCACCCCGCGAAACGTCGCCAGTACCGGTGAAGGATCGTCACGCGACGGGCGTGTGGCTCCTGCACAGACACAGGCACAGGGGGGCATCATGGCCGCTGACAGGGATAACTGGCGCATTGCCATGGCAATGGGGCTGGCACTGGGAATGGCGGCTTGTCCGGTGCCTGCGCTGGCAGGAGCCATGGCCGCCGGGACAGGCGCGCTCGACCCGCAGCTGGCCGCGCTCGACACCGGCGACCAGCTGGTGATCGAGCAGGCCCAGGGCCCGCTGGCCTTCGCCGGGCACCAGATCGAACTCGACGGCTTCAGCGGCGTGGCCGGCTACGGCAGCCAGGCCGCCTACCTGATCGTGATCGAAGGCCGCGCGCGGCTGGGCGATCTGGAGGCCGGACCGGGCCGGATGCTGCTGATCCAGCCGCTGGGGGCCGGGACCGAGCTGGCCCGCTACGACGCGCGCCGCCTGCACCGCAGCCTGAGCGAACAGGCGGGCCTGTCGGACCTGCCGGTGCTGGCGGAACTGGACGCGGTGGCGCGCGGGCAGGCGCGCGGACTGTGGCTGGGTCGCCTGTCGAGCACCAGCTTCAACGTGGCCACCATGGGCAATGCCGCGCAGGAGGAACAGCGCCGCGCCCGCGTTGGCGATCCGGCCCTGCGCGACCTGCGCTTTGCCGAAGCCGCAGACCCTGCCGCCCGTGAACGGCAGATCGTCGGCGCCTTCCTGGGTGCACTGGCGCGCGGCGATGCCGGGGAAGTGGCGCAGTTCCTCGATCCGCTGCCTTTCGGTGATCGCGCGCTTTCCGGTGGTGGAGATGCGGCGCGGCTGGCCATGGCGCAGGCACTGCTGGCCGAACGCGACTGGCGCGGCTTTGCCGGGGCCACGCCGCTGGCGGCAGGAGCAGCCACCTGGCGCGCCAATGGCAGCAGCAGCGCCGCCGAAATCCGCCTGCGCCGCACCACCGAATTCGCCTTTGTCCAGTCGATCACCGTCGGGGAATAAGCATGACCTGCACCAAGACCTCCTTGCGCAACCTCGCCCTGTCTTCCGCCGCATCGGCGCTGGCCGTCGCCTTGCTCGCCAGCCCGGCCCTGGCCGAGGACAACCTGCCGCCAGAGCCCCCCGCTGCCGCGCAGGCCGGCGAAAGCCCCGCCATGATCCGCGAGCAGCAGCGGTATGCCCTGCGGCTGATGATGCAGGTCTACGATGGCACCCGCGACCTGTCGCACACCCAGCTGCTGGGCGTGGCCCGCCTGCGCGATGGCGACCGCAGCTTCACCCAGTTCGACTATGGCGATGGCGCGGTGGTGCAGACGGGCCGCGATGGCGAGGTGGCGGCATCGCGCTTCGCCAACCTGTCCGGCACCGAGCGGGGGCTGACCTACGATTATCGCACCCGTGCCATGTCTGGCGATTCCGCCATTGCCGGGTTCCACAATGCGGTGGTGCGCCCCTTGCTGGGCCAGTCGCCCGCGCTGGGGCGCGATGCGCGCTGGAACGCCAGCCTGTCGCTCGCCCAGCTGGGCCTTGCCACCGCCGCACCTGCCTCCGCCGATGTGCGGATCGAGCTGTCGCGCACCTATTTCGTGCATGACGGGCAGCCGATGGTGCTGGTGCACTACCTGGTTCCCGCCTTCAGCTATGTCGATGCGCAGGGGCGCAGCGTGGTGCATTGGGGTGAAGGGCTGTCGCTGACCGATCCGGGTTTCGGCATGGTCTACCTCAACGCCGCCTTGCACCGCTCGGTCGCCCGCACGGCCGATGGCAGCGTGCCTTACCGCTTCGCCCGCGCGATGGTGGCCGCCAATCCCGACGGTTCGGCCATGCTCGACTATCGCGAGGTGCCGCAGCTGGCCCCCTATGTGGACCGGCTGTTCGGCCAGGCGGCGATGGAGGTGGTGCCTACCGGCATAGCGTCGACCAGCAGCGCGCCGATCGACGCTGCACGCAATATCGACCTGGTGGCCCTGTCGCTGGGAGAGGACGGCGGCAATGAGGTGCCGATGGCTTCCGCCGCGCAGCTGAGCAGCGATCGCGGGCTGGAACTAATGAGCGCGCAGCAGGCGCAGCAGATGCTGGCCATCCAGCAACAGCAGATCACCGCCCAGGCCATGGCAGCGCGTAGCCAGCAGACAACCATCACCAACAACACCAACTCCAATGTCAGCGGTCGCAGCCCGCAACTTACCTCGGGCAGCGGTGGGCAGAGCGATGGCATTGTCCTGTCCGGCACCACGCGCGGCGGCGGCGAGGGATCGCAGTCCCCGTCCGGCAGCGCAGCGAACCAGGCGCTCGGCCAGCTGGGCGCGCGGGCCGTGACCAGCGACGGGGGAATCGTGCCGGGCACCGCCGGTGGCGAGCAGAACCTGGCCGCTAACGAAGCGGCTCATCTGGTACAGAACGGTGGATCGGCGGACGCCCGCTCTGCCACCAGCAGCCCTGAGGGCAGCGCGGCGGCAGATACATTGCTGAACGGGATAACCACGCGGGGTGACGCTCAACCCGCGATCAGCGACGTCCAGCGCATCCAGAGTGTGGTCGAATACATGATCGAAAACCTCC
>JAGREI010000298.1 GCA_020446625.1 Erythrobacter sp. | reverse complement strand
GCCTTGCCCAGCGTGCCTTCGATCAGGTCGATCCGGTGCGCGGCCTGGTCGCGTTCGGAAATGCCGCCGCCGTGGTCGCCATACATGCCCACGGCGTGGACCTCGTCGATGTAGGTGAGGGCGTTGTACTTTTCTGCCAGGTCGCAGATCGCGTGGATTGGGGACACGTCGCCATCCATCGAATAGACGCTTTCGAAGGCGATCAGCTTGGGAACATCGGGATCTTCGGCGGCCAGCAGTTCTTCCAGATGTTCCACGTCGTTGTGGCGGAACACCCGCTTTTCGCAGCCCGAATTGCGGATGCCCGCGATCATGCTGGCGTGATTCAGCGCGTCGGAGAAGATCACGCAGCCCGGCAGCAACTTGGCCAGCGTCGACAGCGTGGCATCGTTCGAGACGTAGCCCGAAGTGAACAGCAGCGCCGCTTCCTTGCCGTGCAGTTCGGCAAGTTCGCTTTCTAGTTCAATGTGATAGTGCGTGTTGCCGCCGATGTTGCGGGTGCCGCCCGAACCGGCGCCGACATCGTGCAGCGCCTCTTCCATGGCGGCGATCACCTTGGGGTGCTGGCCCATGGCGAGATAGTCGTTGGAACACCAGACGGTGATCGGCTTCGGCCCGTTGTGCCCCGCAAAGCAGCGCGCGTTGGGGAAGGCGCCCTTGTTGCGCAGGATATCGATGAAGACGCGATAGCGCCCTTCGGAGTGCAACCGGTCGATGGCCTGGTCGAAAATCTGGTCGTAATTCATTGGCACGTCCAAGCTGCGCCGCATGGCCCCCCGCGGCATTTTCACGGATGGGGACTTAGTCAATTGATGCAGGGGTTTGAAGCGCGAAGTTTGCGAAGGATTCGCAACTAGAATTGCTTAACGGCGGCAAGTCCCCAGGCTTCCAGTGCCGGTGCAAGGCTGGGGTCAGGTTCGCCGGTGACGACAGCGAAATCGGGCTGGCTGCGCGCGAAGGGCTGGCCCTGGGTCAGATGCGCGATTCGGCGGGCGATGCCATCGGCGCCGTGGACCATGCGCACATGGCTGCCCAGCGCCTGGGCCAGTTCGTCCTCCAGCAGCGGGAAATGGGTGCAGGCGAGCACGACGGTGTCGATGTCCTCGCCATGGGGCTGTTCCATCATTCCGCGCACTGCGGCAGCCACGCGCTCGGCGCTGACGGGGCGGCCGCGCAGCTTGTCTTCCGCCAGCGCGACCAGATCGGGCGCGGCGTGGCGGATCAGGCGCTTGCCCGCTGCGAATTCGGCTTCGAGCCGGTCGACATAGCCCTGCCGGATCGTCGCCCGCGTACCCAGCAGGCCGATCACCCCGCTTTGCGTCAGCGCGGCGGCGGGCTTGATCGCGGGGACGGTGCCGACGATCGGCACTTCCAGCACGTCGCGCACCATGCCCAGAGCGATGGTGCTGGCGGTGTTGCAGGCGATGCAGATCAGGCGCGGGCGATAGCGTTCGCTCATCCGCCCCAGCAGCCCGGCAACCCGCGCGGCAATTTCTGCCTCGGTCTTTTCGCCATAGGGCAGGCCGGCAAGGTCGGCGGCGTAGATCACCGGTGCGTGGGGCAGCAGACGCCGCATGGCGGCGAGCACGGTCAGTCCGCCAAGCCCGGAATCGAACAGCAGCACGGGGGAGGACGGATCGACAGCCACGCGCAGCCTCTAGAGCCAACGAGGGGGCTTCGACAAGCGCGCGATCGGCGGTATGGGTCTGGCGATGGAGCAGATTCTCGCCATTGCCCTGGGCTTTCTCGCCGGTTCGATCCCCTTCGGCCTGTTGCTCACCCGCGCCGCCGGGCTGGGTGACGTGCGGCAGATCGGATCGGGCAGCATCGGTGCAACCAACGTGCTGCGCACCGGCAACAAGGGACTGGCTGCGGCCACCGTGCTGCTGGATGCCCTGAAGGGCGCGGTGCCGGTGTTGGTGGCGGCGCATCTATGGCCGGGTACCGAGGGGCTGGCTGCGGTGGCGGCGGTAGCCGGGCATTGCTTCACCCCCTGGCTGAAGTTCAAGGGCGGCAAGGGCTTCGCCACGGCGGCAGGCGTGCTGGGCGCGCTGGCCTGGCCCGCCATGCTGGCCTGCGCCGCGATCTGGGCGGCGACTTTGTTTGTCAGCCGGATTTCGTCGGTATCCTCGCTGGTGACCGTGGCGTCCGCGCCCATGGTGGCGTGGTTGCTGGGCTATCCGCAGGTGATCTGGCCGCTGCTGGCGATTGCCGCCATCGTGTTCGTCCAGCACCGCGCCAACATCGGGCGCCTGCTGCGGGGCGAGGAGCCCAGGGTCGGGAAGGGCAAGTGAGCCAAGCCGTGACGCTTTCGCAGGAGGAAGCTTTCGCGCGCATCCGCCTTTTGCGGTCTGCCAATATCGGTCCGGTCAGCTATGCCCAGTTGCTGCGCCGTTTCGGCAGCGCGCAGGAGGCGGTGGCGGCCTTGCCCGATCTCGCCGCGCGCGGGGCCAAGCGCAATTACCAGCCTGCGCCGGTCGACCGTATCAGTCGCGAAGTGGATGCCGCGCGCAAGGCCGGGGCGCGTTACCTGTTCCACGACCAGCCCGACTATCCCGCGCTGCTGGCCGCGATGGAAGGCGCACCGCCGATCGTGACCTACCGCGGCGATGCCAGGCTGGCCGCGCGGCCTTGCCTGGCCATGGTGGGCGCGCGCAATGCCTCGGCGGCGGCGGTGAAGCTGGCGCGCGACCTGGCGCGGGACATTGCCGCTGCGGGCTTCGTGGTCGTCTCGGGCCTGGCCAAGGGGATCGACGGGGCCTGCCACGAAGGCGCCTTCCCACACACCATTGGCGTGATCGCCAGCGGCATCGACATTGCCTATCCGCCGCAGCACGCCGCCTTGCAGGAACGCATCGCGAAAGAGGCGCTGCTGATCGCGGAGGAACCGCCCGGCACCGAACCGCGCGGGCAGCAGTTCCCCAAGCGCAACCGGGTGATCGCCGGGCTGTCGCTCGGCACCCTGGTGGTGGAGGCCGCGCCCAAGTCCGGCTCACTGATCACCGCGCGGCTGGCGGGCGAGGCGGGGCGCGAGGTGATGGCGGTGCCGGGCCACCCGGCAGACGCCCGCGCGCAGGGCTGCAACCAGCTGATCCGCGAAGGCGCGGTGCTGGTGCAGAGCGCCGATGACGTGATCGAGCTGCTCTCCACCTTCGACGGCCAGCCGCGTTCCAGCGTGCGCGAGGCGGGCGAGGACTGGCGCTTTGCCGAGGCCGACGAGGAACTGCCTTCCGACGACCTGGCCAGCCTGCTGTCCCCCGCGCCGGTTGCGGTGGACGAACTGGTGCGGCAGACCGGCAGCAGCCCCGGCGCAGTGGCCATGGCGCTGCTGGAACTGGAAATCGCCGGGCGGCTGGAACGCCATGCTGGAGGGAGGGTGAGCCTTGCGCAATAATCTGGAAAGTGCCGCCACCTTCGCCCGCCGCGTCTACATCGGCGCGGCGATCTACGGTTTTCTGGCCGTGCCTTCGCTCTACCTCACCGATGCGCCCGATCCGCATCGCCTGCTCTATTTCGCCTTTGCCGGGATCGCGCTGGTGTTCCAGGGCGTATTCCTGGTGATCGCCCGCGATCCGCTGAAATACGCCGCCTTCGTGCCGCTGACCGTGTTCGAGAAGCTGAGCTTCGGCGTCCCCGCGCTGGCCTTCTGGTCGCAGGGGCAGGCGGCGGACAGCATGGGGCTGGGCGGGGCGGCAGACCTTGTCCTGATGGTGCTGTTTGGCTTCACCTGGTGGCGGCTTTCGCGCGCCACGGCTTGACATTGGCCAGCGGATCACGACTTCTTGCAGCGGGACGCTGAAGGGGAGCTTCCATGGAAATCGCAGCAGCCAAAGACCTGAAAATCGGCCAGATCGTCGAGGAAACGCTCGACGTGATCGAACGCAACGCCTTGCCCTTGATCGCCTATGTGCTGGTACTGGTGCTGGTGAACGGCGCCCTGGCCTGGTTCGGCCTCAACTACACCAGCATGGTCCAGCAGCTGGGCAAGAGCTTCATCGGCTTTCTGATCGGCGTGGCGGCGGCCTTCCTGGTGATGGTGACCATGCTGCGACGGAGCGGGCTGCTGGCGCGCGATGCGGACGATTCGATGCTGTCCTTCGTGCTGCTGATGGTGCTCACCGCGCTGGGC
Source organism: Erythrobacter sp. (assembly GCA_020446625.1). Lineage (GTDB taxonomy): Bacteria > Pseudomonadota > Alphaproteobacteria > Sphingomonadales > Sphingomonadaceae > Alteraurantiacibacter. Next base: position 1,808 of record JAGREI010000298.1, on the reverse strand, counting down.
GTGCTGGGGGGCTTCATCCTGGTCATCTTTCCCGGTTTCTACCTGATGGCTCGCTGGAGCATCGCGCAGCCCTTGCTGCTGACCCGCGGGCTTGGCCCGGTGGAGGCGATGAAGGCCAGCTGGGAGCTTACCAGCGGCAGCGAATTTGCGATCCTGGTGGTCTATGTGGTGCTGGTGGTGGTGCAGGTGGGCGCGGGCTTTGCCGCCGGCAGCAGCCTGGGGCAGGATAACCTGCTGGGCATCGCCGTGATCCAGACGGTTTCCAGCCTGCTTGGCGCAATCGGGATGGCGCTGGTGGTGGCCCTCTACCGCCTTATCGTGGGGCGCGAGCAGTCCCAGATGGCGGAAACCTTTCGCTAGCGCAGTCTAGTCCCCCACAGGCCCGCTCTCGTCGAACATGGCCCGTTCACGGATCCAGCGGCTGGCGAGATACTTGTTACCCATCGTCACCATGGCCCCGGCGTGGATCGACAGCTGGTCGCGCTGGCCATCGTCGGTCACGTTGCGGAAGACGATCGCGTCCCCGGTCTGCCCGCGAAAGGCGTAACCCACGGCGGGAAACTGCGTCTGCCCGCCCTGGTATCCCTCGTTGAGGTAGACCAGCACCGTGCGCATCCGCTGGTTGGCGAGGCCGGGCAGGGCGTCGATATGGTTCAGGTAATGCTGGCCCGGCCGGTAACGCAGCACCAGCAGTACCTCGCCGCAGGGATAGGTGCTGCCCGTTGCCATGGCCAGCCGCCGGTTGAGCGCGTGGACGGCGGGATCCTCGATCAGGTGGTGGATCGAAGCGCCATCGGACGTGCGGATCGGATCGGGCAGCTGTTCCAAGTTCGGCCCGGTCACCAGCGATGGGCCGAACAGCGGCTCTGCCAGTGATCGCAGGTGCAGGCATTCGGGTTGCGAGAACAGGCGCGGGAACAGGCGCAGGTCGGGCGCGGACAGCACCTGCTCGCCCGCCGGTGGCTGGCGCGGATCGCCCGCCTCGTCCAGGTCCATTTCCTCGATCAGGCCCAGCGCGAAGGCGCGCTGGTGATCGCTTTCGGCTTCGCGCGCCAGCCGCTCGACTGCTCCGGGCCAGTCGCGCCTGCCGGTCACGCCGCTTGCCATGAGGTTGGTCACCACCTGGCCCGCTACCGAGTTGCCTGCCGCTTCGGCTGCCTGGAACAGCCGCAAGGCTTCCGGCCAGTCGCGATCCACCAGCACCCCGCGCCAGTGCATGTCGGCCCAGGTGTAAAGCGCGTCGGGATCGCCTTCGCCTGCCAGCCGGACGACGATCTGCCGCGCCGCGTGGCCTTCGCCCGTCGCGGCGAGTTCGACGGCGTGGAGCAATTCGGGATTCATCGCCCTCTTCCCGCCGCGCAGGGTGCGAAGGGCTTGCAGGTGCCGTGGCCGAACATGATCATGCCAGTGCCAGCCTTGCGCGAACTGTGCCAGCCAATCTTTGCTGGCCCTGGCGACGCTTTTTGCGCATTGGCGCGCTTGACACCGTCGAAACCCCCCAGCCACCCTCGCGCGTACGTATACGCGTAGGGACCAAGACCGGAACATCATGCAGCTCGTTATCGTCGAGTCGCCTGCCAAGGCGAAAACCATCGAGAAGTACCTGGGCGGGGACTACAAGGTCCTCGCCAGCTATGGCCACGTGCGCGATCTGCCCGCGAAGGACGGATCGGTGCGGCCGGATGACGATTTCGCCATGGACTGGGAAGTCTATGCCGATGCCCGCAACAAGGCGCAGGTGAAGGCGATTGCCGATGCCGCCAAGGGGGCCGACCGCCTGATCCTGGCCACCGACCCCGATCGCGAGG
>JAGREI010000297.1 GCA_020446625.1 Erythrobacter sp. | reverse complement strand
GTTCGACGCGGCGGGCTATATCCGCCTCTGGGTGCCCGAGCTGGCCGGTCTGGACGAGCCCTTCGTCCACGATCCGCCCGACCATATGCGCGGCGCCTATCCGGCGAAAATCATCGGCCACGGCGCAGCGCGCGAGCGGGCGCTGGGCAGATATCGGGCGATGAAGGGCTGAACCCGCCTTGAGTGATGCGGCGGGGCCGTTCATAAGCCGGGCCAAGGGGTTGCCGGGTGGAGGGCGCATGAAGGTCGCGGTTGTCGGTGGGGGAATCTCCGGCCTCGGCGCGGCCAGGGCGCTGGACGCCGATCACCAGGTGACGCTGTTCGAAAGGCGCGACCGGCTGGGCGGGCACGCCTGCACCGTGGATGTCGACCATTACGGCCATACAATCCCCGTCGATTGCGGCTTCATCGTCTACAACCGCAAGACCTATCCCGCGCTGACCGACCTGTTCCGCCAGCTGAGCGTGAAGCCGCGTGCTACCGAGATGGAATTCTCGGTCGCGCTCGACGAAGGGCGCTTCGAATGGGCGGTGGGATCGCCCGCCGCCATGTTCGCCCAGCGCCGCAACGTGGTGGACCCGCGTTTCTACCGGATGCTGGTGGATATCCTGCGGTTCTTCCGCATGGGTACGGCAGACGTGCTGGGCGGAACCGTGGGGCAGCAGACGCTGGGCGAATATGTCGCAAGCCACCGGCTGGGCGGCTGGTTCACCCAGCGGTTCCTGGTGCCGATGTGCCGGTCGATCTGGTCGTCCTCGGTGGACGAGATCCTGGGCTATCCCGCCGAAACGATGCTGGGCTTTCTGGAAGATCACGGCCTGCTGTCGGTGCGGCCGCCGATCTGGCTGACCTTGCAGGGCGGATCGCGCACCTATGTCGACAGCATCCGCCAGGGCCTGCGCGGGGATGTGCGGCTGAACGCCGACATCACCGCCATCCGCCGCAGCGGCGGGCAGGTGGAGGTGGTGGACGCGGCGGGCAACCGGCAGCACTTCGACAAGGTGATCCTGGCCTGCCACGCGCCCGATGCGCTGGCCATGCTGGCAGAACCCACCCAGCGCGAAGCGGCGATCCTGGGCAGTTTCCGCTATACCCGCAACAGCGTGGTGCTGCACGGCGATGACAGCTTCATGCCCGCGCGCAGGTCGGCCTGGGCCAGCTGGAACTATCGCGGGCATACCGATCCGGCGCGCAATGCCGATCCGGTGGTGCTGACCTACTGGATGAACAAGATCCAGCACATTCCCCGGCAATATCCGCTGTTCGTCACGCTCAACCCGCCGCAGCCGCCGCGCGAGGGGACCGAGTTCGCCCGCTTCGATTTCGCGCACCCGCAATTCGATCACGCCGCGGTGCAGGCGCAGCAGGATCTGCCGTCGATCCAGGGCAGCGCGAACGTGTGGTTCTGCGGCGCCTATGCCCGCTACGGGTTTCACGAGGACGGGCTGGCCAGCGGCTTGCGCGCGGCGGCGGCAGTGGCACAAGACGGCTAGGCAAGAACAGAAAAGGGGGAAGCAGGGGCATGGAAACAAATCCGTTCGGCCGGGCGCAACTGGTGCAGCGCGCGCTGACACTGATGATCGCCGGGCAGATCGCGCTGGCGGCCATCGTGATCGGCTTCGTCTCGAACACCTGGGCCGAGGTGGCACCGGAGAACCAGCGGCTGGCGCTGGTGGTGGTCTGCGGCAGCGGGGCGCATTTCATGATGAGCCTGCTGCTGGGCGGGGCGCTGGCCTGGCTGTTCCGCGCCCGGCCCGATGCGCGCAGCGCGGCCTGCGCCATGGCGGCATCGGCCACCTACATCTACAGCTCGCTGATCGTGCAGCACAGCGGGCTGGCGCACATGCTGACGGGGCATCGGTGGGACAGCTTCTTCCCGCTGGGCAATTTCATGATCGGGATGATGCAGGGCGACCGGCTGGAGGAAAGCTAT
>JAGREI010000296.1 GCA_020446625.1 Erythrobacter sp. | reverse complement strand
CCGCCGATATCGACCACCATCGAACCCACCGGTTCGGTCACCGGCATGTCTGCGCCGATGGCCGCCGCCATGGGTTCAAGGATAAGGTGGACTTCCGAGGCACCGGCGTTGCTCGCCGCATCGCGGATCGCGCGCTTTTCCACCGAGGTGGAGCCCGAGGGTACGCAGATCACGATTTCCGGGTAGCGCAGCAGCGTCTTCTTGCCGTGGACCTTGCGGATGAAGTGCTTGATCATGATTTCGGCAATCTCGATGTCGGCAATCACGCCGTCTCGCAGCGGCCGGATCACTTCGATATTGTCCGGCGTCTTGCCCATCATCAGCTTGGCATCGTCACCCACAGCCTTCTCGCGCTTGACGCCGTTGATCGTCTCGATGGCGACAACGGAGGGTTCGTTCAGCACGATGCCGCGATCCTGCACGTAGACCAGCGTGTTGGCCGTACCCAGGTCGATGGCCATGTTTTGCGAACCGAACTTGAAGAAATTGGAGAGGAAGGAACCCATCGAAAAATCCGTAAATTATGACGGCTGGTTCACGGAGAGAATCCGTGCTGGCGCCATCGGTGTCCAGAAGAGTGGGCTCTGTAACGCGACACGCGGGCAAAGGCCAAAAAATTTGTCGACAAGCGCACGGTTTTTTCGCGGTCCGCCTCGAAAAGGCGGCAAGTGGTCGATACAGTCGCCGCCATGCCCACAATTCGCCGCCTTCCGGAGACGCTGGTCAACCGCATTGCCGCGGGCGAAGTGGTCGAACGCCCGGCTTCGGCGCTGAAGGAACTGGTCGAAAACGCGGTGGACGCGGGGGCTACGCGGATCAGCATTGCCCTGGTCGAAGGCGGGTTGGGGTCGCTGACCGTGACCGACGATGGCTGCGGCATGGCGCCCGATGAAATGGCGCTGGCGCTGGAACGCCATGCCACGTCGAAATTGCCCGATGAGGCCATCGAGCAGGTCGCCACGCTCGGCTTCCGGGGGGAGGCGCTGCCTTCCATCGCCTCGGTGGCGAAACTGACGCTCGAAAGCCGACCCAGAGGGGCTGAACAGGGGTGGAAACGGGTGGTCGACCACGGAATGCTGGTGGAGGAAGGCCCGGCCGCCTTGCCCCCCGGCACCCGCGTGCGGGTGGAGCATCTTTTTGCCCGAGTGCCGGCGCGGCGCAAGTTCCTGCGCACCGAACGCAGCGAATATGCCGCCTGCCTCGACGTGGTGAAGCGGCTGGCCATGGCGCGGCCCGACGTGGGCTTCACCTTCGAGCATGGCGAGCGGCGGATCTTCGCCGTGCAGCCCGGCGATTCGGTAGAGGCGCGCGTGGCGCAGATCGTCGCGCGTGAACTGGCGGACAATGCCGTGGCGATCGACTTGGAACGCCCCACGCCCGAAGGGGCCATGCGGCTGACCGGGGTGGCGGGCCTGCCGACCTACAATCGCGGGGTGGCCGATCACCAGTACCTGTTCGTCAACGGTCGCCCGGTGAAGGACCGGCTGCTGACCGGCGCGGTGCGCGGCGCCTATGCCGACATGCTGGCGCGCGATCGCCACGCGGTGCTGGCGCTGTTCCTCGATATTCCCTTCAGCGAGGTCGACGTGAACGTCCACCCGGCCAAG
>JAGREI010000295.1 GCA_020446625.1 Erythrobacter sp. | reverse complement strand
CCGACGTGCCGCTGGGCGCCTTCCTTTCGGGCGGGGTGGACAGTTCCACCGTGGTGGCCTTCATGGCCGAAGCCAGCCGCCAGCCGGTGAAGACCTGCTCGATCGGTTTCGACGTCGCCAGCGCGGACGAGACGGCCTATGCCGAGCAGGTGGCGCAATTGTTCGCCACCGATCACCGCGCGCGCGTGGTCAGCGCCGACCAGTTCGACGCCATCGACACCCTGGCGGGCATGTTCGACGAACCCTTTGCCGACGCTTCCGCCTTGCCCACCTGGCGCGTGTGCCAGCTGGCGCGCGAAAACGTGACCGTGGCGCTGTCGGGCGATGGCGCGGACGAGGCGCTGGCGGGATACCGGCGGCAGGTGTTCCATGCGCACGAGGAACGGCTGCGCGGCCTGCTGCCCGCCGCCATGCGCCGCAACGTGCTGGGGCCGCTGGGCAAGGTCTATCCCAAGGCCGACTGGGCGCCGCGACCCTTGCGCGCCAAGACCACCTTGCTCTCGCTCGCCGGATCGGCAGAGGAAGGCTATGCCCGCGCGCTGGCCGTGCTGCCGCCGGAGCTGCGCGGCGGCCTCTATTCGGATCACATGGCGGGCCAGCTGGGCGCTTACCGCGCCGAACAGCCGCTGTTCGCCATGATGGCGGCGGCGCCAATGCGCAGCGGGCTGGATCAGGCGCAATATGTCGACCTGAAGTTCTGGCTGCCCGGCGATATCCTGACCAAGGTCGATCGCACCAGCATGGCGGTGAGCCTGGAAGCACGCGAGCCGCTGCTGGATCACCGGCTGGTGGAATTCTGCGCCATGCTGCCCGACAACCTGCGGGTGCGCGGGCGGCAGGGCAAGTGGCTGCTGAAGAAGGCGATGGGGCGTTACCTGCCCGAAGACGTGCTCTATCGCCCCAAGCAGGGTTTCGTCACCCCGATCGCCGAATGGTTGCGCGGCCCGCTGGCGGGCAAGGCGCGCGGCATTTCGAAAAGTGCCATGCTGGCGCGCACCGGCTGGTTCGACAATGCCCGGCTGGCGCTGCTGGCAGAGGAACACATCGCCGGTCGATCCGACCATTCGCGGGTGCTGTGGCAGCTGCTGATGCTGGATCGTTCGCTGGCGCGGCTGGGGATTAGCTAGGCCGGGCTTAACCTGTCGCGCCGTGGCCCAGCGCCATGTAGTCGTCGCTCTGCATTTCCATCAGCCGGCTCACGGTGCGTTCGAACTCGAAGGCGCCGTCGCCCGACGGGTATAGCTGGTCCGGCTCCACCGCTGCGGTGGCGAACAGCTTGACCCGGTGTTCGTAAAGCGCGTCGATCAGGGTGACGAAGCGCGCTGCCTCGTTGCGCATGGCCTTGTCCATCCGAGGGATGCCCACCAGGATCACCGTGTGGAATTCGCGCGCCACGGCCAGGTAATCGGGCGCGCCGCGCGCTTCGGTGCACAGCCGCTTGAAACTGAACACGGCCACGCCCTTCAGGCTCTTGGGAACATGCAGCAGCCGCCCGCCGCCCACGTCCAGTTCCTGGCTGGGGACATGCGCGGCATCTTCGGGCGGATAGTCGGTAAGGCGGAAGAACACCTCGCGCACGGCAGCGGTCGCGGCATCGCCGGTGGGGCTGTACCAGGTGGGCAGCCCGCCGATGCGTTCGAGCCGGTAATCGGTGGGGCCATCCAGCGGCACCACGTCCAGCTCGCTCTCGATCAGGGCGATGAAGGGCAGGAACAGCTCGCGGCTCAGGCCATCCTTGTAGAGGTCTTTCGGCGCGCGGTTGCTGGTGGTGACCACGGTAACGCCGTGCTGGACGATCAGCTGGGTGAACAATCGCCCCATGATCGTGGCGTCGGCAATGTTGGTGACCACCATCTCGTCAAACGCCAGGCAGCGCACGCCCTGCGCCAGCGCGGCGGCTACCGGCAGGATGGGATCGCCGCTCTCGCTCTTGCGCGCCTCGCGCAGGCGGGCGTGGACGTCCTGCATGAAGGCGTGGAAGTGGGCGCGGCGCTTTTCCGGGATGCCCAGCGTGGCGTGGAACAGGTCCATCAGCATGGACTTGCCGCGCCCCACGCCGCCCCACATGTAGACGCCCTGCGCGCGCACTTTCTTGCGCCCGAACAACTGCCCCAGCAGGCCGCCGGTGGTTTCCGCTTCCAGTTCCCTTTGCAGCTTGTCGAGTCGCTCGGCAGCGCGGCGCTGGTCGGGATCGGGGCGCAGTTCGCCTGCCGCCACCAGCCGCTCGTAGCTGGCGAGGACGCCGCTCATCGCGGGGTGATCTTGCGCATGATGCCCGAGAACGAGCCGACCAGCTGGTCTTCCTGCACCACCTGACCGCGTACGAACACCATCCGGCCGGTTTCCCGTACCACTTCCACCAGCGCATCCAGCGGGCGCTCGGGGTCGCCCGGAGCCAGGAACTGGTTCGACAGTTCGAGCGTGACCGCGCTCGCCATGTTGGTGCCAAGCAGCAAGCTGCTGCCGCCAAACAGCGCCACGTCGATCAGGCCCAGGATGATCCCGCCGTGGATGGCGCCGTTGAGGTTGAGGTGCATCTCGCGCGGAAAAATGCGCACGCGCGCCTGCTCTGGGCTGTCCAGGCGAACCAGCATCAGGCCCAGGACTGCGCGGTTATAGCGCCCTTCGGCGGCTATCCGCCATTCCTGCCAGCCCGGATGATCGGGATGTTCGCCGCACAGACCTTCTGTAATCTTGCCGTCCACGGCGTCAGACGTGCCGTTCGGCCTGCATCTTCTTGAT
>JAGREI010000294.1 GCA_020446625.1 Erythrobacter sp. | reverse complement strand
CCTTCTCGTTGTTGGAGGTGATGACCACGATCGGGCGTTCCTTCGCCGCGATCCGTTCGCCCGTCTCGTAGACGTCGAATTCCATGCGATCGAGTTCCTGCAACAGGTCGTTGGGAAACTCGATATCAGCCTTGTCGATCTCGTCGATCAGCAGGACCGGCAGCTGGGGCGAGGTGAAGGCTTCCCACAGCTTGCCCTTGCGGATGTAGTTCGAGATATCGTGAACGCGCTCGTCGCCCAGCTGGCCATCGCGCAGGCGGGCGACCGCGTCGTATTCGTAAAGGCCCTGCTGTGCCTTGGTGGTGCTTTTCACGCCCCATTCGATCAGCGGCGCACCGATGGCGCGCGCGATTTCCTGCGCCAGCACGGTCTTGCCGGTGCCGGGTTCACCCTTCACCAGCAGGGGCCGCCGCAGCGTGACCGCGGCGTTGACCGCCACTTTCAGGTCGTCGGTAGCGACGTAGGAATCGGTGCCGGTGAACTTGTCTGCCATGATTATCTCGCCTGTTGCGCCTGGGCTGGCACTACGCCGCAGTGCAGCATGGGGCAAGCGGTCAGCGCGGGGCAGCCAGCATCACCGCCCGCGTGGCGAGCAGGGCAAAGGCGGCGTTGTCCACGCTGGCCTGGGGGTTGTTCCAGCTGAGCGTGACCACGCTCCATTCGCCCGTCGCATCGCGCAGCAGCCAGCTCATGTTGATCACGCCCGGCTCCGACCCGCCCTTGTACCCGGCATAGCTCCAGCCCTGGGCCTGCTCTGCCGACAGCGCGGTGTTCACCGCCATGATCTGCCGCGCGGTATCGTCCTCCAGCGCGGCCAGGCGGCGCATCACCCCCACGATATCCTCGCCCGAGGCCAGCCATTCCACGTCAAGCGCCACCGGACTGCCGGAAAAGGCCGCGATCACCTGTTCCTCGCTGCGCTCCACTCCTGCCAGGTCGGCCAGCATGGCCAGCCGCTCGTCACGATCCGCCGCGCGATAGGCGGCCAGTTCGGCCTGACTTGCGGACTTGAGCACGAACATCTCGCGCGTGGTGAGCAAGGGCAGGGTGGCCGAAGGATCGCCATGCCCGCTCGCCAGCAGTTCGGCCTCCACCGCATCACGGCCCAGCACGGCGATCAGCTGGTCGGTGGCGGTATTGTCGCTGTTCGAGATCATCATGGTAGCGAGCGTATGCAGCGTCAGCGGCGAACCTGCTGGCCACAGGTGCAGCTGCCCGCTGGGAAAGCTGCGCGCGGTCAGCGGCACGACCTCGTCCCAGCTGTGCTCGCCCGCCGCGATCGACTGGGCGAGGGCGGACAGCACCCACAGCTTGAAGGTGGAGCCTACCGCCATACGCTGCCCGGCGTTCATCGCTGCAAGCGGGTTGTCCGGATCGCTCAGCCGGGTGATCAGCACGCTGGCCTCCCCCGGCAGGTCACCCAGGTCGTCGAGCAATTGTTCGGCACTGTCGTCGAGCGGCTGGATATCGCGCAGCACGAAGCCCGCCACCGCGTGCGGCGGCGCGGGATCGAGCGTGAACTGCCCGCTCGCGCGCCCGTGTGCGAAACGCAAGGTGATGCGCGCGCTGGTGGCGTTGAGCGGCGACACCGCCTCCACCCCTTGCAGCGGCCCAAGCTGGCTTTCGAGCTGCCCCCGGATGGCGGCGAACTGCGCCTGCGGCACGGCGCTGGTGAAGGCAGGGGCGAACACCTCTTCGTATGTCGCCTGTCCCTGCATGGCGGCGGCGATATCGGCGGCGCGCTGGTCCAGGTCCTGCGCCTTTGCCGTTATCGGGAGCAGCGCCAGCAGCAGGGCTGCCAGCAGGCTGCTTGGCTTGATCGTCAATTGTCCGGTCATCGGCCCATGGTGCGGGGCCGGGGCGGCCGCGTCAATCCGCAGCTAGTACCGACCGCGGGTGCGGCAATGGCCGGTATTGGTATCCTGCACCACGCCATCATCGTCATAGCGAACGCGTATGGTATAGCCATTGCTGCCCATGAACAGCACGGTGGCGTTGTAGAAATAGCCGTCGGTCCACTGGCACTGGACGGGCGTGCCTTCGCGCCAGTCGAAATCGCGCAGTTCGGTGACGTGGCGCGTCTGGCTGGTGCCGTCATCGAAGTTGACCGTGACATACACCCCGCTGCGCGCCCCGACCACGCCGGGATAGAGCCAAGGATCGTCGTTCCACGGCGCCAGCACCCAGTCACCCACCTGCTGGGCAGAAGCAGACGCGGCAGAGGCCAGCGCGGCAAGGCCAAGAGCAATATGCAAGGGTTTCATCGCCAATCTCCCCAAGAGGCGCGACCGGGGAAAGGTATGCGCCTTGGGGGGAGGGTGGTCAAATCGGATTATGCGTCCTGCCGATCGCGCGGGTGAGGCCGTGTGACGGTAGCCACCAGCACGAAGGAAATGAACATCAGCAAGTACCACGACCCCAGCTTGGCGACCGACACCGGCTGCCAACCATCGTGCTGGTCCGGATAGACCCAGGCGTTGGCAAAGGTGGCGAGGTTCTCTGCGAACCAGATGAACAGCGCCACCAGCAGCCAGCCCAGCAACAGCGGCATCCAGCGCGGTGTGCGCCAGTTGGTAAAGTAAACGCGGGTCCGCCAGAACAGGGCCGCAATGGCCGCGAACAACAGGTAGCGGATGTCCGGCAGGTAATGGTGGGCAAAGAAGTTGGCATAGATGGCCACGGCTACGAGCCATGTCATCCATATCGGCGGGTAAGGCTCAAACCGGAAATCGAAGATCCGCCAAACACGGGCGATGTAGCTGCCTACGCTGGCGTACATGAAGCCCGAGAACAGCGG